>CAYNEU010000787.1:0-17891 GCA_964396275.1 uncultured archaeon
GATCTAAAAAATCTTTCAAAAAGGTGTGGTATATCTTTTTGTTTGATTCCAATACCATGATCAGCTATTTGAAATAAAATACCCTCATCTTCTTTTGGATTATATTTACCTTGGTAATAATTAAAAGCGAATATTTCAATAGATGAGTTATTTTTAGAATATTTAATAGCGTTATCAACAAAAATACGAAATATTTGACTAAATCTTTTAGGATCTGCAACTAACTTTAAACTCTTATCAATATTTATTATAGTAGAAATATTCTTAGCTTTAATTTTTGGTTCCATTAGTTCTATTAAATTAAGAAATATTTTATAAATTGAAATTTCTTCTAATTCTAAAGTTTGAAGTTTTTCATCAATTCTAGAAATAATTAAAATATCATCGATTAATTCACTTAATAAATTAACATTGCGAACTACTGCATTAAAAATGTCCGATTTAAGACCATCATCTAAATTTTCTTTATATTTATTCAAATTGTAAAGGGATTGCTTTAAAACTGTGATTGGGGTCTTCAATTCATGTGAAACAGATGATATGAACTCTTCTAATTTTTTTTCTGCGGATACACGTAAACTAATATCTATCGTATTCACAATTACTTTTGACCAAGATTCTTCATAGCCAGGAACTATTGATACTCTCTTTAACACATTTTTTTCATCATCTGTCAACGTATTGACTGTTGTCTCAAAATCTACAACTTTTTTACCCTCTGAAAATGCATATAATTCATTCTTAAATGCGTTTAATGCCTTTTCAGTAAAAGTTTTTGTTAATTTATCAATTAAATCATCTTTATTATCAACTTTATATATGTCAAATGTTGCTTTATTAAAATCGAGTATTTTGATTAGTGAGACACACTTAAGTAAATCATCCTTATTTTTAGTGAAGTACTCTGAAAGGTTATTAATACCTTTATTCTGCAAAAAATCTACATATTGTTTAATGGCGCTGAAATCATATTCCCAAATAGAAATCGGTGAATTTTCAAATAGATTAAAATACCGAGCTGCTGACGCTCTCATTTCTTCCTTGCTGTGTTGGAGTTCTTTAAACAATATATCTACGGGGTTGTTAAACCCTACCAGAATTATTACTTTATATAGAATATAAAAAGCAATTATTTTTAGGATATGACCTAATTCGTTGAAAGGACCATAAACGTTGTGATAGAGTGTAAAAGTAAATTCAGAAAATATAAAAAGAATTAAAATTATTAAAATAAATTGATAAATTTGTTTGTTAAACTCATATTTGAAGTAATAAGTTATTAGAAATGTTATGGCAAATATGATTATGATAATATATTCACTAACTATTTTAAATGGGGTTAATCCGACCCCATCAACAAAACATATGGGAAATAAATTGAGAAATATGAAGAGAAGTAATGTTAGACTAATTAATGAATAAAAAAATAACAATATACTTTGTGAAACCTTTTTATTTCTCATCAATGTGGCAAATAAAAAAGAGAATGCTTGAATATAGCGTCCTGCGATCCATAATTGAGTTGATAAATTACCTCCATGCTCAGGAAAAATATTAAGACCTTCATACGCAAGAGTATGAATAATATCAAAAATACCAACAAAAAGAGCAGAAATTCCTAAAATTAAGAAATAGGATTCATCTATATATTTACGAGAATTCCACCCTATTAAGAAAATTCCCCCAGCAATTATTATACTAAAAATTTCTGCTAAACTATGAAATAACAAGTAATTGAAGAAGCTAGTTGAGAATATAATAATTAGAATAAATGTAAATGTGCTTATTTCAACCCACGTAAATAATTTTCTTTTTGAATTTTCTTTAGGCTCAATTTCTTCACTATTAGCATATTGAATATTTTCTTTTTCTGTCATAGTTAAAGAGTGAAAATTATTATTGTTTAAAGTTAATAAACAAGAATCTTATCAAAAATTGTATAGATTGTTGTTTTATAAATTTCAAAGAAAATCTCTTCTGGAATCAACTTTTTAACCTTTTGAGTTAATTCCTGAATCTTGTCTTCAGTAATATCGGTGTGAATTTCCTTCAAATCAGGATCATATTTATGAAGAAAAATAGAAATATCTAAATCTAAATTCTTTTGTTGAATTTTTTTTAAAATATTTTCTAAGTATTTTAAAGCTAAGTCATAGCGTTGGATATCTTGAATATCAATAACAAATATAATTTTTAAACATCCAGCAATATAGGTTTCAAAATTCTCTAAATATTCTTCTCTATAATTCTCTTGACCACCTAAATCCCAAATATTAAATTTTGAGTTAACAGATTCAAAGTCAATAATATTGAGACCAATAGTAGGAGTCAATGACAAATAATTAAGTAAATTCATTTTTCCAATAATACTAAGAACTATCGATGATTTTCCAGAATTATCAAGACCAGCAATTATAATTTTTTTAGAAGTTTCTAAATTATCTTTATTTGTAAGATTTGACAATAAAAGTTCCCTTTACCGTAATTTATCTAGATTATCTGATTTAATCATTTTTTGAAATTTATTCCTTTGCAACTCTAAAATATATGAATTTATCGTCGATAGGACTTTAAATATAGATTTATTTGCAATATAATAATATTTTATATTTCCATCTTTTCTAACATTTAATATACCTGTTTGCTTTAATATTTTCAATTCTTGTGAAGTATATGATTGACTAATCTTTAATATATCTTGAATCTCTTTAGATACCATTTCATTATTTTTAAGAAGTCTAATTATTTCAATTGAATATGGATCACTTAAAATCTTTAAAAAATTAGCGACTTCTTTAGTTAATTCATCCATTATTCTATTTTCCGTGTTCTTATATTATTCTAATTTAAAATATAATTTATCTCAAATCATATTCAGAGTGTCCTTTATTTAAATAAGATAATTTAGAAATTTAAATATTATGAAGTTATGATATCGCGATATCACAAAATAATAATACTTAAATATTGCGATATCTTACTTTTGTAATATAATACAAAATTTAAAAAATTTTCATAAAGAATCTCTAAAAAAAGAACTTGATGTATAAGTATGATTAATGGTGTAAATGTTTTAGATGATATTGATAAAAGTATTGTTAAATTCATCCAGATGGATCCAACTATCACTCATACACAAATAGCAAAAAAAGTTAATAGAAGCCAACCAACTGTAGGATCAAGGATAAAAAAACTCGAAGAGTCGGGAATATTAAAATTTCAAGCTGGTTTAAATCTGAAGAATTTAGAATGTTATTACGCAAAAGTTGATATTCAAACGTCTGATCCTGAGGAGATTGTAAGTATAATTAATTCTTGTCCTTACATTATTCATGGATATAGAGTGAGTGGAGTCACAAATTTCCTTATTATTATAGCATACCCAATATTGAAAGACTTAGACAAAATCGTTAATTATCATTTTAGAAATAACCCTACTATAAAATTAATCAAGACTGAGATAATTTCGGAAATAATTAAAGAATTTGTTATTCCAATTGATTTTGAAATTAAACGTTGTAATTGTATAGAGAAATTTAACAAGAATATACCAAAGAATTAATAGAGAAGAGGTTTTTAGAATTAAAATTTTCATGGAATTAGATAAAACAAAATCAAAAATCTTTATAGATTACTTCATGGAAGATTTTAAAATTTTAGTAAAAGTTCCTCTGAAAAAGGATGATAAAAGAGACGATAACAATCTTATTGTAGATAAATTCGATATTTCAAACAAAATTTACTTAACTCATATAATTGAATTCTAAATTAAAAATAAAATATGATAAAAATGGCATACTCAAAAAGATTCAAAAACTATGATGATATTTTCATAAAAGAACACAAAGAAAATTGTTGCGTAATGCCAAACATCATATCTTCTAATGGGTATAATGTTTGTACGAATTGTGGAACAACACATTCTAAAGTCATTTCTTATAAACCTAAAATGCAACCTTTTTTGAAAACAGATGTTAATCCAATTAATATTGAACCTGTACGTTCTCCAATTGGACCCCGTACAATCTTTAAAGGCAATCTAGATGGAAAAGGAAACTTTTTATCCCCAAAAGCATTGATGTACTATAAGAGATTATCTAAAATAAATACAGGATTAGTAAATGGTCTTGAAAGGAACTTATGGATTGCAATATCAAAATTAAATCAAATCAAAACTCAATTGAATCTCCCAAATTATATTACAGAAGACACATTCAGGATTTATATTTCTGCGGCTAGAAAAAAACTAACATTAGGAAGAACTATTGATGGAATTCTTAGTGTATCACTTTATTTTGCGCTAAAATTTTATAGAAAACCAATAATTATTGAAGATTTGCTTTCTGCATTTCAAATTTCTAAGAAAAGGTTTGTTTATTGCTATAAAGCAGTTGTAAATAATATTATTCCGAATTTAAATTTGAGTTCACATAATTTTACACCTCAAGAATATATAAATAAATTCTATGACGAATTGGATTTATCTGTAAATTGTCGGAATATTGCAATAAATGTTGTCGAGGACAGTAAAAGGAAAGGATTAACTATTTCAGGTAGAGATCCTAAAGGAATTGCCGCAGCATCTCTGTATATTTCCTCAAAAAAAAATAATGAATATCGTACTCAAAAACAAATATGTAAAATTGCAAACATTTCTGAAATTACTTTAAGAATGAGATTAAAAGAAATTAGTAGTTCAATTTAAAAAATTATAGGATTATAATTTTAACTTAAAGTTATTTTTTTTTAAATTTTATAGGAATACAATTTTTTTGCGTTTATTAGCATAAATGCAATTAAACATTCTTATTTACTCTTTTTAGCTATTTTTTTTATCGTTATTTTGGCTTTAAATTCAAATTATTCTTTAATATTAATGTTTTACTGATGATTACTTATCTTTTTTGAAATCACTAAGATGCTTGAACCTACCCCCTAATATATTTACCATATCTGAAGGAACAATAATCCATGCCCCCTTTTCTTTCATGGATTCGTAAAGAATGTTCATTGCTCTTAAATTTAATGCGACTTCATCACTTTCATAGATATGAGCTGCATTAATAAATTTATTTGCAATTTGTTCCTCAGAACCTGCTAGTATAATCCTTGCTTGACGTTCTCTTTCCGCTTGTGCTTGTCGACTCATTGCATCTTGTAATGCCGTTGGAATTATAACATCCCGAATTTCAACTGAAATAGATTTAACACCCCATTCTTCAGTACGTTCATCAATTATCCTTTCAAGATCATGCGATATTTCGTCTCTTCCCGCAAGCATCTGACTCAATTCTGTCTTTCCAATTATATCCCTTAATGAAGTTTGAGCAGCCCATGAAATTGCAGTTTTATAATCTTGGACACGGAGTGATGCTTTATACGAATCTACAACTTTCCAAAATAATACAGCATCAACATTAACAGGTACATTATCTTTTGTCAAAGTTTGTTCAGCAGAGAATGTTGTTGTAATAATTCGCATGTCGAGAGAAAATGGTATTCGATAAACAAATGGAAAAAGCCACAAAACACCTGGTCCTCGCATCTTTTTAAACTTTCCTAATAATAAGGTAGGTACTTTAATCCATTCGGGGATAATATATAATCCCATGAAAATAAATCCTATAAAAATCATTATAATAATTCCAATAAATATCAGCAAATTAAGCGGAATTCCAAAAAAATTTAATGCAATTATCATACCTAACAATATAATAATTCCCAAAAAGAAGAGCAAATAACCTAATCCTCTTATAATACCTCCACCGATTAAATTTGACTTATTATATAATGACATTTTTATCAAATCATATGAAAATAATTATAAATAAATAATGGCTAAGAATTATAAGTAAATTCTAGATATTACCTAAGCTAATGAATTATTAGTTTTTTTACAATTGATAATTAAAACAGATAAATATTATTGTAATCAGCTAATTTACTTAGAATTAGTAAATAATGATAATTGATACACTTATATTGACACGAAATAACCTTTTAATTTTAATTACTAAAATTAGGTATTAATTTATTCACTTTATCAATGTTTGGGTAAGTCTAGATGTTAATTCCATTATGTCATTTTGAATTGTTTTAACTTCTCTTTCTTTTTCATTTAATTCTTTTAAATGATGAGATAAAACTTTTTCTTCTTGTTTATAAAATGCTTTGATTACAATAGCTTTTTCAGGTGATTTTTTTTGAACCGCTCTTATATATTTTAATTGTAATTTTCCCAATCTAATTCGAATGTTTGCAGCCTGTATTTTAGACTTTGCTAATAATAATTTACTTTTAGCTAACTTTTCTTCAAACCTTGCTATTTCTTTATGATGTTGTGCTAACTCAAATTGATTTTCAGCAACTTTTTCATGATAATTTATAAAATCTCTTTCATTTTTTATTACTTCCTCTGGAAATTTTAGTAATAACTTAGATTTTACCTTGCTCTCCAATAATTTATGATTACTTTCAACCAATTTCTTTCTTACTTGCGCTAATTTTATCTCTTTTTCAACAAACATCTCTCTAGTTTTTACTTTTTTTAAGAGATTTTTTGCTAATTTTTTTAATTCTAAGGCAACTAATTTTTCTTTTTTAGCGATTATTATATTCTCATGTGCTTTAATATTAAGATTAAAAATTTTTTCCGTTTGAAATTCACCTTAAATTTTATAATTATTTACAAAAAAATATCTTTTCCAATGCAGTAAACTAAACAATCGTATTTAGATATTAAAAATTGCAAAAATACTTTTCAAATTTAGATTTTAATTATAACTTTTAATCAGAAAATTCTATTTTTAAAAGTATGGATAAAATTTCATAAGGTAGGTGGGGGACTTAAATTTTTTCATATATGAAAAATCATTTAAATTAGGACTCAACTAACTTGTATTTTTTAAGATTCTATCATTTATGGTTGAGAAATATTTTATTAACTATTATGAATATTTATATTTTTTTTGTAATAACATAACCAAATAAAATTCTCAATTATTTCTTTTCCAATCGTGATAGTTTTATTAGCTATTCTCTCATCAAATAAGCTTGGATGAAAATAATAAGGATTATGAGTTTCTGGATGAAATTGCAGCGCAAAAATTGGTCTGTCGAGATGTTTCATATACTGTACCATTTTATATCCTAAGGTTCTAGAAGTACTCATGATATTGAACTTTTCTTGAATATTACAATCATTTGGAGATACAAAATCAAGGTGATGGACGTTAACTGGAATACTTTTTTGAGTTACTAATTCATCTGTTTCTTTAAGTAAAATAAATATTATCCTCCCCCCTAATCCAAAAAGCCTCATCCTGCTTATTTGTGCACCGTACGCATAAGCAGCTAAATGAAATCCAAAGCATAATGCAAGGATTGGTATATGATTTGTTTGTTGAATCAATTCTAATTGCGGCTTAAACTTTCTTTTTAATCTCTCGTCGTAGTAAAAACTTGAAACATCTAATTCAGAGCCTGAGAGAATAATCCCATTATAATTTTCTGCCATTTCTGTTTTAAATTGAGTAAAATGAATTGTTTTTAACTCTACTTCTGCTATACAGTCATTTATAATTGTTTCTATTCTTGTTATTCTATCCGTCATTAAACCTCGAGAATAATTATCTATAAGCAGTATTTGTGTAATTTTTTCATTTTCAAAAGAATTTTCTTCACTCATTAATAATCTCCCATGAATTATGTGTAGTTTTTAAATAAAATCTCAGAGGGATAATATGTATAAGCATCTATATCACTATCATCTTCTAACTTTACTCTTACTAAAATTCTATGATATAATTTCCCTTCTCCTTCAATCATATCGATTTGATTAAGGAGAGATTTTCCAACACCATAGTATATCTCTCCATTAACACTAGAATTATTATCATGAATGATAAATGGAAATCCCAAGGAAGGTGGTTCCATCTTTTTATAATTTAATAGTTTAGCTTTTTTATATTTTAATCCTCTAAGGATATAATTTCGGCTTTGTCCATGTTGTAAGGTACCATAGACGAAGAGTTTATCATATTTATAATTTTTATAATTGCCTTGTTCCATTTTCTTAATAATTTTGTTAATTTTTATTAGAATGAAACGTCACCAAACAATCTATTTAATAGCGAATCTGATTCAGATTGTCCTCTTAACACACGATCATTTTCTACTAATGGTATTTTAAGATTTTGCACTACAAGAGTATTAACAACTCGTATCCCATTGAAATTAGTGACCATTCCATCAACATCATCGTAAGAAAAACTATAGCTTGCTTCTAAATTACCTCGAACTTGAGTACCTGCAGTAATTTTATAACGATTTCCTCTCCGATCAGTGACAATTCTTGGGTCTACTAATTCCATAACAACATAAGTTTTTCCTTGTTGTCTCAGTTTTTCAATTTTTCTTGTTTGATATTCTATATTTAGTTCTTTTTGAGAATAATCAATTTTACGTTTTTTATCAGGTAAATTTTTGATTTGAATACCTAAATAATCTTGGTATATCTTAGTTTCGTTGATCCATCTTATTGTGCTAGTTTCTAAGGATTCAATTACACCGTTTGGTCTCTTGAAAACAGCTTTAGTTCCATTTGCAATTGCATTTTCCACATTATTAGTATGATATGGGTCTTGTATAATTTCTCCTGTTGATTGGAGATGTATAGCATGAAGTGCAGAAACACAACAAAGATAGGATAAATCAACTAAATCCTCAGTATTATATTGGACATCAACTACACGGACTTCTATCCTATTTCTTGAGGGCAATTCATCGTTATCATCACTAATGTTAGTAAACGGACCTCTAGGGGTTATATCTACTAAACGATCTCCACGATTATTAGTAATAACTTTTTTAGAGAACTCATCTTCTTCAAATCCTATTTTAAGTTTATATCTCATCCGACCATAATAACGCATTGGAATTAAAGCTGGGCGATTTTCAGGTACCTGTATCAATGCAAATCCATTTGGTTTAAGAACAGTACTATTGGCACATCGATTACTAGCAATATTGTTCCAATTTCCTCTATATACATAAGAATTTGCTGAAATTCCAATTATTTCTGGAAGATAATCCCACAAATAATTATATACTATTTTCATTTCTTCAGGAGTCATTAAACCACCTTTTTTTTGGACAGAAACATTAATATGAGTTCCACAAATCGGATTTGGATCACTCTGCACTGGATGGAGACTTTGAGCAAGGATTTTAACTCCAAGTTGTTTTGCAGCTTCAGTTAATAATTTCCTTCCTTCTTTTACAGCCTGTTCCAGTGATGTAGGGGGTAAAGGCAGGGTAACATATTCTATTTGTGAAGGTGAAGGTTCGGCATCTAATCCTCGTATTCTGACTTGAAGTGAACTCAAAAAATTTTGATCTTTTTCAAGAATTTCAGCAGATTTTACCATTATATCATCTGCTACTTTTGCTAACCTTCCATTCGTATTAATAATAAGGAATTCCTCTTCAATACCACAAAGCACTTGGTAAGCCTTATAGATTTCTGAATCAAGTTCTTCTCTTTTTTCATGAAATAGCATGAAATCTAGCCACTAATCATTTAATTAATCTCTTGTTTAATAAAAAGAAATCATTATTTTAAAATTATTAAACCTTCCTATTTTAAAATACTACTTAAACATTTCCATAAATGCACCTAAGCGAGTCTTAACTTGTTCTACATTCTCACCAATTTTATTAAAATTTAATGCTATACTGGGAATCTCCAGTTCTTGGCGAATTTTTTCTTTTAGCATTGTGAAACAATTGGATATTGAATGACAGCCAAAAAGTTGAATGAAAACAAGACCATCAGCATTTAGCTTTTTTGCTATCCTCATGTAAGAATCCGAAAGAGCATCATTATCACATCCTATTCCATTCACTGTAGCATTCATTAAATAATGAGCATAAGCCTCAACGGGATCAGATATTTTAGTAATAGGAATATCTTCTAATAATAATAACATATCCCAATCCGCATATAATGCCCGACCTCCTAATTCATATATTATTTCATGACTTTTTGGTTCCCACCCTCCAAACATAGGAGTAATTAAAATTCTGGGCATATTAGAAACATCCATACCTATTTTATTTCTGATTCTCTCTTTCATTTCCTTTACTAATGATGCCATGTTATCTCGATATCGAATTGCATTAGAATTATAATCTTGAAAACTATTGTTTAGTATCACCAATATCTCACTAAATGTAGCAGGATTACAAGGATAAAATTCAGATTTACTTATATCATAAAGGATAGTTTTATATGAGTTTCGTATATCATTAGCAACTTGAAAATGATTTCGCATAATATTTCTATCAAAATTATTACCACTTACTTTTTCTAATTCTCTGATAGCATCATAAAGATTCTCTGTTAGTAATTCTAATGCATTCCCGATGTTTCTTGGTGGAACGTCTATCCAAATCTGCTTAACTGGATTTTGAATAGTCTTCAAGGATTCTAAGTATTTATTCCAGGCACTACATCGAATAGTATAATTTAATGTTGCTTCTACATTCTTTCCTTTACTTACATGCATTCCATAGAGAGACTTTATTCCATAACAAAAATCAGACGGAACTCCATTTTCTATTCCAAGTTCGTACATCTCATTGTATTTTTTATTCACTGTATCTATTACATTTTCAATAATTTCATCAATAATTTTGTTTATATCTCCAATACCAAGATTTTTTATAAATCCTAAAAAATTTGATACATTTTTCCACCCGAAAATATTTGAAGCAGAACCTAAATAGGTTAAATATCTATGCATTTCAAAGTTATGCATTCTAATTGGAAATACGGGAACTAAATCAGGAAATCCATAAACTAAATCAGAAAATGGTAGCGCAACTGAAATTAATTTCTTTTTTTCTCGAAATTTCTTTCTCTTTAAATAGTCTCGCCCAGTTAAAAGGTTATATGAGATTCTGAGAACAGAACTGAACCGAACAATTTCATCAGCTATAAGACTCATTTTTTAAATCATCTCCAAAAACGCTTCTATCCTAGTACTAAGTTGTCCCCGGATTGCTCTTGAATAATCTCTTTCTAGGTTTAATACTTGAATCCCTTTTTCCTGTAATCTATTTTTCAAATGTGTTGACATAATAGAAATATGATCACAGAATTTTATAATATGATTTATAATTCCTAATTTTCTACCCGTCTTCTTTTTATGGTCTAGATAAATTTTTTCAATTTGGAAAATCTTGTTTTCTAAAAAATTTGGTACAGAATGATCTCCAAAAATATTGTTTTTGAATCGCTGAACTATTAAATCATACGGATTTTCTATTGAATTTAAATCATTATCTCCAAAAATTTGAGAATAATAATTATTTCCAATCCAAGTGTCTAAATAGATAACGTTTCCTCCTCCTTCTTCGATTAGATCTATCAGATGATCGTCTATAAAGATAGACCCGCCTGTTAATAAAAGATCTTTTAGACTATTAAAATTTAGAATTTGATTATCCTTGTACTTTTGAATATATGATTCTAATCTAGGAAGAAATGAAGGTCCATACAGCATAGCACTTTGAAGGATCTTTAGTTTTTCTGATCCTTTAATGTTTAAAAGATTAAACTCTAACAATTTTTTTTTAAAGGAATTATACTTCTTAATACTCTTTTTAAAAACCTGATCTTCTATTTTATTGCCATTAATATTTTCTAATTGTTTTTTCAATTCAATTAATTCCAATTTGAAATATTTCAGACTGTTTTTATTCTGAGTATATGAGGTATAAAAATTTAAGCGAGGGATATTAAAGTATTTAGATATTATTTCAGAGGCACAAATATCAGAAACGCAATGATTTGAAACAATAATGAAATCAACTAAATCTAAAAATTTATATTGACTAGGTTTTAGCGAAAACAAACCAATACAAGCTTGAGCAAAAGCACAAGTAGAAGGAGGCAAATAATCGTGGCTTGCATACATTAATTCATCATTTCCTGCAAACATTAGTCTTAAAGGAAAAAAATCCGCAGCGTCTATTAATTCTTCGGGAATATTGTCATGAGACAAAAACGCAACAACTTTTTTCCCTTCTTCTTTTTTTTCTCTCAGAAATGTCGTGAATTCTGATAAAAGCTCTAAATTGTCCATTATAAATTTTTAAACTATGAATTATTAATCAAAAAAGAGTTAATTATACATAAAATTTATTATAATTAACCAAAACATAAAATTTCAAAAAAACTTTTAAAAAGTTTTAGCTATTTTTCTGATCTTGTGCTATAAGTGCTGCTCCTATTGCACCAGTAAGTTGAGCACTACTTTTTCCATTAAGTACGGGTATAACAATCTCAAATTCCAATTCTTCCTCTAAAAATCTTTTAACTCCCACATTTTTGGCAACCCCACCACAAAAAACTAAGAGCGGTGCAACTCCTATTCGTTTAGCCATTCCAGCAACCCTTCTTGCAATTGATTTATGAATTCCAGCAGCAATATCTATTTTTTTCGTTCCCTTTGCAAAAAGAGAGATCACTTCAGATTCAGCAAACACAGTACATGTTGAGCTAATTGATGCGGGATTATTAGACTTGAGCGCTAATTCTCCGATCTCTTGGATAGGAACTTCAAGAGCTCCGGCCATGACCTCTATAAAACGTCCTGTTCCAGCAGCACACTTATCGTTCATTTGAAAATCAATTACATTTCCTGTTTTTTTAGATATTACAATTGCTTTACTATCTTGACCACCAATATCTATAACAGAATGAGCGTCTGGAAAGAAATGTTGTACCCCACGAGCATGTGCTGTGATTTCTGTAATGCGATCATCAGCAAACGATACAGTATTCCTTCCATACCCAGTGCTCATAACATATACATCATTCTTTTTTAGATTATGTTTTTCTAAAAGATCGGTGAATAATTCATTACCTACACGTTTAAAATCAAATGTAGATCGTCCTACGCGATAATCAACGATGTTTTTATCGTCAAGTAACACTACTTTTGTCTCAAGACTTCCAATATCTACGCCACAAGTCTTCAATTTTACCATCAACTAATAGTAAATAATCTATTTAAAATGTAAAATGTATATCAAAAATTAAATTTTGTGATAATAAGTTAACGTAATAAAAAGATTGAGATTACAAGAGTTATAAAAAAGGCGAATGTCATCTGAAGTACATTTTTAATAATAGATTCTTTTGAAACTACACCTAAAAAGATTCCAAGCAAAATAATGCAAAAGAGGATTAAAAGAAATGATATAATAAAAACTGAAAAGGTAGCGGATGGCACAAATAAAAAAGGGATTAATGGTATAATACCTCCTAAAAATGGTGAACCACCATTTATACAAGAAACAACTATACTAGCAAAATTCTCCGCTTTTTCTTGAAGTGTTTTATTATTTTTTCTCTCTTTACTCCTTTTGATTTTAACTTTTGGAAGAATATTATGATTTATTTTAATCAACATAGCTTTTTCAATTTCTTTTATATCAACTGAATCGTCATCCATTGAATCTTTCTCACTTGTAACTAATACCATTGCTTTTTTCAATTCTTCTTTTATTTTTTTTTGTTCGGCTTTTTCCGAAAGATAGGATCCAGTTAAACCTGAAATTAACATAGATATAGAGCTCCCAAAACCTGTTAAAATAACAAGATGGCTACTTATTGAAGCTTTATTTTCATTAACAATTAATGCAAAAAAACCTAATAGAATCCCTAAGACCGTTAACATTCCATCATAAAAATTATTTACAAAATAGCGTCTAGCGATTGCCCATAACTTTGTAATTTTTGCGTATGTTTTTATTTTTTCTAACATTTTATTTATTATTTTAAAACCTAATTAGAATAGAAATTTTCATTAATTCTATTCATACTTAATTATTTGATTAATTCTGCGACATCAAAGAAAACCTAGTAAGATGGACACAATTAATGTTACAGCTCCAGCAGTAATTAGATGTAAAGCATATCTTAAACGCCCTCCACCAGAAATCTGACCGAGGAAAACTCCTAAATAAACTAATGAACCGGCAAGTATAGTATAAGAGAAAATAAAGTGTATAATATTTAGAAATGTTCCAAAGAAGAAGGGAATTAAAGGAAGAGAACTTCCAAGGACTGGAGCACCTCCATCTACTAATGATGCTACAATTGTCGCATACTTTTCAGCTCGTTCTAATAATGTTCTAGGCTTCTTAATGTTCTTATTTTTATTTTTTTTATTTTTCAACTCCGGATTTTCAGCTTCCTCTTCAACAATAGCCATTTCCTTTTTCATGTCTAATACTTTTTTCTTACGTTCAGCTTCTTCGGAAAGAAACGCACCCCACAAACCACTAATTCCTATTGCTAAAGCTGTTGCAAACCCAGTTATAAGAACATCTTTGACTTCAAATGTAGAAGGCTCTGCTATAAATATTATAAAAATCCCGCTTACAATTCCTGCACAAGTTAACGCGCCATCAAAAGCATTGTTAAAGAACTTTCTCCTAGCAATAATTCCTAAATCAGATAATTTTGAGTATTCTTTCCATTGTTGAATTTTCTCCTTGATCTTCACTGAGTTCGATTTTCACCTTTTATTGTTTCTATTTTTCATTTGATTTTTAAACAAATGGAATGATTTAAGAAGAATTTTAATTTTTTTTTTAACTTTATATATAGATTAAATTAAAAATATATTAAAATTTCTTTAAATACTATATTTTTTATTGATCTAATTTTTTATAATAATATGTGTTAATTAAATATTTAAGTTGAATTTTGATGAATAAATTAAAAGAAGAAATTATATCAATGTTTATAGAACATTCCAGAATTATTTATTCTGTTATCAGTGATATGGCTGTTTTTTATAATAGATGGGCTGAAGATTATGAGAAGAATAAAGCTTCACTTGAAAAGAAGAAGAGTAAGATGCAGTTAAATGAAGAAGATGCAGATGCTATTAAAATACAGTTAATTCAAAATTTTTCTGAATCAGGAGCAGGTTTAGGTAATTTCGTTTCCCTTATTTTAAAGATGGATAATATCATTAATTATCCTTTAGAATTCGTCGATATGTTGCCTAAAATTAAATTATATACTAAAAATGACCAAGAGATAATGAAAAGATATGAGAAATTGATCAATAAAACCATTGAGATGGCTGATGTTTTAAAATCAACAATAAAAAGTCTAAGGGACAATCCAGATGCAGTGTTTAAAAATACAACAACTATACATGAGATAGAAAATGAAGTTGATTCTATATATAGACAATTTCTTGAATATTTATACTCTAATCAAGGTTTAGATATAAGAGTTCTTTTACGTTTAAGAGATAGTATAGTATTATTAGAGCAGTTATGTGATCGAATTCATGATATAGCAGACGATATTAGAGTTTTACTTTACCAGTGAATTGAAGCAGCAAGCTATCCTATTATTAATATTTGTAATCCTACTTTTTTAATCAAATTCTCGTCCCTAAAATTAATGACAAGTGTTATTTACGTAAATTACTAATCTTAAGTGGTTTTATCAATAATGATTTTTGATCAATTGAAAGCTAATTTTAATTGAGAAAATTTATACGCAAAACTTTATTACTCTCATTTAAATATATAATTTTATTAAAAAAAAATTAAGATGTCAATTATATGAATGGTAAACATAAGTTTTATTTGTGTCTTGGGATATTTCAAGTAGTATTGATTTTTATAGTAATTTTTACCTCTAATGGAATTATAACTTTTGTTGCAGCTCAGACTGATACATTTGATTATTATAATTCAGTAACTGCAGCAGCATTGGCCATGGGTGCAGCGATATCAGTTAGTTTTACTGCAATTGGAAGTGGAATAGCTATGAAAACAGTTGGTACTGCAGCAATTTCAGCCCTTTCAGAGAGAGAAGAATCATTTTTTAAAGCCTTTTTAGTTGTTGCTTTTTGTGAAGCATTAGCAATTTACGGTTTAATAGTAGGAATTTTGCTTTGGAGTAAGATCCCATCCCCACCACTTTAGAAATTACTTTTTTAGATACTATACAAAAATACCTTAATGGGTGAATTCTTTACGAGTGTTACTGTCCCCAGCTACGCTTATACTTTAATTAAGATTGGTTTTTTGAAACAATTAATAATGGATGAAATATCATTTCACAAGTTAGATGAAATCACTGATATTAATGAGTTTATTGAATATTTAAAGGTTTATTATCCAGGTCTTAGTTTTGATACATATACGATAGAGGATATTGAGAGAGCACTCTTCCATACATTTATAAAATTAATTGGTAAAATTCTATCGTATTCTCCAGAAAATATGAGGAATTTTCTAAAGAATTTTTTGACGAAATATGAAATAATGAATATTAAGCATGTCATTCTTGGTACAATTTTAGGTATGAGTACGCAAGAAAAAACGCAAATGGTAAATATGTTAGTTGAAAAGTACTTAAATAATACAGAGTTTATGAGAGAGCTAATAGAAATATCCTCTTTAGATCAAATTCAATTATTCATGAAACGCACTAAATATAATAGGGTAATAAGAGAAGGAATTATTTACTTTAAAAGAACTAATGAAATATTTGTACTTGAAGCGTTTTTAGATCAATTGTTTTATACTAATTTGATAAATGAGATAAAAAATTTAAATCCAAAAGAAAAAGAAATAATTTCTTTATATATAAGATATATCTCAGAGATTTACAACTTAAATCTAATTTATAGGGGAGTTAAAAATAATATTGATAGAAATTTGTTGCTACAATTTTTAGTTAATACTTCTTTATTCTTAGACACTAATAAACTGACATTTTTAATCGATCAATCAAATATAGAAGATTTTATGTCAAGTTTATATCAAATATTAAGTAAAATAAAAGAATTTAGAGTAGATTTTTCAAATTTTAAAATCGACAAAAATCATTTAATATGGTCTATTGATTCTTTATATTTAAACTACTTTTTTAAAAAATTTCAAATTAGAGGAGATAACATTGATTCTCTAGCAATTTTTAAGATTATAGAAGTATTGATTAAAAAGGATAAAGAAATACATCAATACATATTACCAAAGATAGTATCGATTATCAATGAAAAATATAAAATCTTAGAATAACATAATTATACAAAATAAGAAAAAGAGTAAGAGAAGGGATGAATAATGAATCTTTTTGAATGGGTTAAGGATATAGAAAGAGTATATGATAATTTAATAAATAATGCTAAGAATGCTAATTTGAAAGAGATTGAAGAATTTAGAGAGGAGCAAAACCAAAATTTTGAATCATTTTTAAACAATATAAATGTTTTAATAAATACTGCTATAGGAAATCTAACCGTCGAGGTTGATAAAGAAACTAATATTTATGAGAAAAATCTAGATAATGCTATTAAAAAAATTGAAGTTGATTTTAAAAAGAATATAGGAAATTTACAAAAATTAATTATTGAAAATGTAGGCTTTGATTTTTAATGGAAGTTCAAAAAATTCATATTATAGGAGAGGAAGAAATCGTAATATTGTTGGGACTTCTAGGATTAGAAGGTACTGTTGTTAAAAATGAAGAAGAGTTCTTAAAGGAATTCTTGGAATTGATAAAAATACAATCTATTGGTATTATTATTATCTCAATACCATTACCAGATGATATGATTGATTTTCTATTAGATTATAAAAAAGCTAATAGAAAACCTTTTATATTTCTTTTACCAGATATTTTTCAACCTAATATTGAGCAAGGAGACATTATTTTTAATAAGATTCGTAATGCATTAGGTGAAATTATTTTTAAATAATGAGATGAGTTAAAATTTCGGAAGAAAAAGAATTAAAGAAACAAGTTGGACAATTAGGGTATTACTTAATTGAGAAAGCTCAAA
>CAYNEU010000788.1:0-5786 GCA_964396275.1 uncultured archaeon
TAGTAATAATTATAATTAACATCTTTACAACTGTATTGTAAGTTGAGATCTCTTATAAATTAAAAAATAGAGATTAAATATTCCTTATTTCAATAATTAGACTCTTTATAAATATTTAAATTCATTAAAACTAAGTTTAAATTAATGTGAGGTTATGAAATTTATGAAAAATATGAAAAAGAAGACATTTAATGAAATTTTAAGCATTGATAATGACGACAAAAAAATCATCGAGATGATTGAAAAAAACCCCGATATTACCCACAGTGATATAGCTAAGGAGATAGAAAAATCCCAACCCGCGGTAGGTGCCCGAATCATCAAGTTAGAAAGGAAACATCTACTCACAAAACAAGTAGGTTTTAATATAAAAGAAGTCGATATTAAAGTTGCTATTGTTTATGTTTCTACTAAAGATGTTGATAATATTGTTCGAAAGATTGAGAATTGTCCCTTTATAAACCATGCGTTCAAGATATCTGGGGAGTTTAACGTACTCTGCTTTATTGCCGCTTCAGATTTACAAACTATTGAAAAATTAGTAGATTTATGCTTTAGACGAGATGAAAATGTTGTCAATGTTAAGACTAATATATTAATTGAATCCATCCATGATTTTGTCGTACCAATCGATTTTCAAATCGAAAACTTTGATGGTAGGTATTGTGGACCCGAATGTAATATGCGGGAAGATCTACCTAAATTTAAATTCAATCAGGAAAAAGAAAAAGAAATTTAAGTAAGTTTCATCTTTTTTCTATAAGGATACCCTAATTTCACTTTAAAAATCCAATAAAGAGTATAAAAAAAATATTATACTTCAGCTTACACTAAACCTTTTGCTTTGGCGATTTTATATTTACATTTTTCACCGCAGCCCTCTTCTAAAGTTGGATCATGCTCTTCTGAATCAAAATCAATAGGTAAAACGAAATCCTTGGCAATATCAAGCACAATTTCCATAGAAACACTAGTTACTTCAGGGTTATTTCGAAAATGATAATTGACAATATTATCAAGCTTCTGAAGTTTAGAACTCGCGAGTAAAATACAAACGTTATGCTCGCCTGAGAGCTTAAACGCGTTGAGCATAAAAGGACAGTGCTTAGCCATGTCCATAATTTCTTCCGGATTCTTAGTTTTTACCTCAACAGTTGCGAGATGCAAATCCACTTTCTTAAAATTGATCCCTGGCTGGAATTGTAAAATTCCATTCTTTTCCAGCTTTTTTATGCGCATTCCTACGGTTGGCTGCGATCTATTTATTTTTGTAGCGATCTCTGTGTGTGTAAGATTAGGATCTTCTTGAACTAATGATATTATTTGCCTATCAATTTCATCAAGCTTTAATTTATCTGAAATCATAATAATCACATAAAGAATTTTTTTCTCTACTAATTAAGTAATAATTTTTCCAAATTATAAAATTTTAGAAGTTTTAAAGAAAGATTTTCTTAAAAGAAATAATATAAAATAGATAATAGTAGGTAAGACATTTGAATTGAGATATTCAAAAAAAATTTATCTTTAACTTTAATTCATCAAATTTAATTAAAAAGATTTTTCTGATTTAGAAAAATTTTAAAGAGATTTTATCCTTTTTGACTTTTTTTTAATTTAAGTATTAAAAATTAGATAAAGGAATTTTGTTATTATAACAAACTATTTTTCCATCAAAACTTATTTGAACGGAAATAATTGTGATTCCTCTCCTTCTTGCTTCACTTAAATTTTCTGAAAATTTAGCATCCATTTCAAAATTTGGAAGAAAACTTTTTGCTTTACGAAATATTAAAAAAAGTAAAATTCCGTTATTTTCAATAATTTCTTTTACATGTCTTGCTCCACGTTCCGTAGGAGCATCGGGAAAAAGAGCAACGCCGTTTTTAACTAACGTCACTCCTTTTACTTCAAGTGGCACTCCATCAAGTAGAAAATCTATTCTACTGTTTCCAATTTTGACTTCTTTTCTGATTTCTTTTACGTTAGAAAATTCTGGTAAGAGTCCAAAAACTTCTTGAGCAATCTTTGAATGTAAAGCGGTGTCTATAAGCACCCATTCAACTTTGACTTTAACGGCTTTAATATAATATTTTAGTTTACCCCGAGAATGAGTAAATAAAACTTCAGCACCTTCTATAAGTAATTCTTTTAACCTGCCGGGGTCGTCTATGTGAGCAGTTTCAATATGTCCCTTGTATTTGATTTCTCCTATAAATCTATTTGGTCTTGAAATAAATATTCCTTTCATTAAATTAGGAATTTCAAAAAGAGGTTTCTTGCTGCTATTCATGAATCTTTTAGTACCTTTTAATATCAATTATATTTAGACTAAATTTGCTTATAAAATTAAGAGATTTTATTATAGAATATAACCTTAATAGATAAAAAGAGTTTATTATTTGAATAATCATAATGAGTGAGCCAGACGATCAAGCTGCTATTGTAAGTTATAAATTTCATCATATAGATACTTCGAAGTGTGCTCAATGCCAAGATTTTTCTTGTGAAGAAGCTTGCTTTAGGGGTATTTATGAAGTAATTAATAAAAAATCTACCCCTAAATGTACTGTGATGGAAGATCGTGAAGATAGATGCGTTAAATGTCATATTTGTACTACAGCATGTAAATATCGGGCTATTATCATTGATTAACCTACTAAAAATTCATTTTAAAACGTTTGATATATCTATATATAAATAGTTAACTTTGGTATATAATTTCAAGAAAACTTAGAAGGTTATTTTCCCCATAAAGGCATTCTAATATAATATTTTAATTTTTTTGTGTACTATGTTTAATTAAAGTTAATTTTAAATGACTTCAATTCACTTAAATTTATAAATATTTAAGGAGATTGAGATTCGAGAAAGTGGCGGATTAATAATCTTAGGCTATATCAACTGAGTTATTTTTCTTATCCTATATTTATCAAGTATAATTGACATATTTATCAATATATTAAAGATAAAAAGCGTTAAGAGCCACTTATTTACAATCAGTTGTAAGGTTAAGGCATTAACAATCGATTGAATTTATTAGAAAATTTTAGCAAATTTTCGATTTACAGTCGCATTTATCACAGCAAGATTTATTCAATCCATATTCAAAATTTAAATCAATTGGTAATACAAAATCATTCACTACTTCAGAAATAATATCAATGTGGACATTGGTAACATCGGGGTCACCGCGAAAATTGCAATTAACAATATAATCAACATCTTTAAGATTTAGCCCCACAATTAATATACTAATGTTTGAATCACCTGATAGTCTAAATGCATTCAACAAAAATTTGCAATGTTTTACTCTCTCAATAACTTTTTTTGGGTTTTTAGTTTGAAGTTCAATTCTACCAAAACAGAAATCTGCTACCTTCATATTTATTCCTGCCTGATATTTCAAAACACCTAATTTTTCTAATTTTTTGACTCTCATTCCTATGGTCGGTTGGCTTCGATTAACATATTCAGCAATTTGAGTATGAGTTAAACTGGGCTCTTTCTGAATCAGGTCCATAATTCTACAATCAATATCATCAATACCAATTTTTTCACTTATCATTTTCTTTACATCTTAATATTAAAATTAAAAATAATTAATATTCGTATATCGCCATATAACGATAATACGATAGCATACTATTTAAATCTTTGTGATTTTCATTTTAATAATGAAGTATTAATAATCCATTAAAACAAGCTTTAAAAACTATTAAAAAAAATATTCTATTAAATCTATGAGCGAATTAAGAAAATACACAATAGAATTTTTAAAAGTATTAGCAGATTCAACAAGATTAGAAATCCTAGATCAATTAAAAAAGAGTGAGAAAAACTCAAAAGAAATTCAAGATGCACTGGATAGATCTCAATCAACAATTTCTAAACATTTGAATTTGCTCATTGATAATAACCTTATAGATTTTGAGAAAAAAGACAATATAAAATATTATAAGATTAAAAACAGTGATATCTTTACTCTTCTCTCTCGTATAAATTCAACTGTAGCCAATATTAACACTGAGAAACTTAAAGACTTAATTGATATTGACATCATTGATACATTATCTTAGCTTTTCAAGAATATATTTTATTTTAAAATCTCTTAAAAAAAATGGAATCATCAAAAAAAGATAAACCAACTAAACAATCAATAAAGATTGTGCTTTTAGGACTAGATAATAGTGGGAAAACATCAATTTTTAATTGTTTAAAGGGTATCAAGGCTATTTCTGCTTTTAATAATCCAATGCCCACCAAAGGTCTTGATGTTGAGCATTTTGAAGCCTTAAATTCAAAATATTCTATTTGGGATCTTGGCGGTCAAAAAGCATATCTTGATGATTATTTCAACGATTTTAAAAAATATGCAAAGGGAGCAAGTAAATTTATATATGTAATTGATATTCAAGATGTTAATCGTTATGACCTTGCCCTTGAATATTTGCTGAAAGTGATAAATTCAATTGATATACAAAAGGGCATTGATTTTTCTATTTTTCTACATAAATTTGATCCAGATTTGGTATTTAATCACAACTTAAATGAAAAGGTTATTGATGATTTTATTAGAAAAATAAGAGGAATTATTCCTCTAAAATTTAATTATTCACTTTATAAAACATCAATATACGCAATCTTTGAAAAATCTACAGTTATATAAATGAGGCAGGTTTAGTGATTTTAACGATTTTAAATAATTCAAAAATTTTAAAATATTTTGGGAAAGAATATTAATTAATATCGAAGCAAAATATTTTAAAATTTTACAAGTATAAGTTGATGCAGGAAGAAAAAAGGGAAATCTCAAGTCGAGTGAAATATAGATCATCCTTGATTGTTTTTACTTTAATTCTTTTCCTTATTTATATAACTAATTTCTATAGCTATCTTTTATTTCATACAATAGCTGAATTATTTAGTATAGTTATTGCATTTGGAGTTTTTGCGATAGGATGGAATACTCGAAAGAATATAGAGAGCTCCTTGTTTTTGATTCTTGGGGTAAGCTTATTATATATTGGCTTAATTGATTTAATCCATACTTTAGCATATAAAGGGATGGGGATCTTTGTAGGATATGACGCAAATTTGCCTACTCAATTATGGATTGCTGCCAGGTATCTTCAAGCAGGCTCATTTCTCATGGCATTTATTTTAATTTATAAAAAGATAAATCCAAATCATTTAGTAATTGGATATACGGGAGTAACTACCCTTTTGGTTTTACTAATTTTTAATAGAATTTTTCCGGATTGTTATATTGAAGGTATTGGTCTCACACCGTTTAAAATTATCAGTGAATATATAATTATAGGGATTCTATTAGTTTCTATATGGACTTCATATAAAAGGAGAAAAGAACTTAATTTACCGATGTTCCATCTTATCGTTCTCTCGATTATTTCAACTATTGTATCGGAGTTAGCTTTTACTTTTTATATTGGCGTATATGATCTTTCTAATTTAATAGGGCATATCTTTAAAATAATTTCTTTTTATCTTATTTATTTAGCAATTGTCCAAAAGGGACTTGAAGATCCTCTCCATACCTTGTTCACAAAATTAAAAAAAAGTGAAGAAACATTAAAAGAATCAGAAAATAAATTCAGATTAACCTTTGAAAATGCTTCAGATGCGATAATATGGGTAGACACAATAACAGGCAATATAATTAATTGCAATCATACAGCGGAAATACTTCTGTAACACAAAAAAGAAGAAATTATTGGGATGTACCAAACAGATATTCATCCTCCCGAAAAAAAAGAATTTTATGA
>CAYNEU010000789.1:0-1949 GCA_964396275.1 uncultured archaeon
ATCTCGTAATTATAATATAAAACGGTTTATAGGTAAGTTCTTGTTTTATCTGCAATTCATTGATGATATCACTTTTGTGAATTCAAGCATTCAATAATGGTTTTTATTAATTTTTGATGCGTAAAAGGTTTATCCAAGAATCCAATCGCTCCATTAGCATAGACTTCTTCTTTAATAGTTTGGTCAGCACTCGCAAAAATAACTTTTGAATTATGATCAATTTGTAGAATTTCTTTTAAAGCATCTATCCCATTTTTAATAGGCATTCTATAATCTAAAATTATTATATCGGGTTTTTTAGTAAAAGAATTGAACATTCTTATTGCCTCCTCTCCATTATTCGCAATGCTTAAAACTTGAAAGCCCGCCATTGCTAATAAGAGTCCATATAGTCTTTGAAGATCTCTATCATCTTCAGCAATAAAAATTGTTTTTATCCCTAATTCACCTTTTAGGAAACTAATCCTATTTAGAAAACTTCTGTTTTAGATAACTTTAAAATAGAAATTTTTTCTCAACAATCGTACAAACCTATTACAAAAATAATAGTATTTATGTTTTGACATTAAATAAAATTATCTTGAATCCTAGATTATATTATAAAAATATAAATATCAGAAGTATTTCAAAACCATTACCGTAAATTTTTTTTGTACTTCAATTTTACAAGAACTTAGAAAATAAGCTTTTATCTTCTACCCATTATATAAAGGATAATATAAAAAAATTCTATAATAATATGTAAATAAAAAAGAGGGCATAAAAATTACGCAAACATTATCTGATGATGAATCTATTGATGGAAAAAAAGAATCTATTCAAAAAGACATGGACATATCACCTGAACAATTAATACTTAAATGGAAGTTTCAAAATGTTGATAAAAAACTTATATATGATATAAAACGTTGTATAGGATGTTCATTATGCAAAATTATCTGTCCTGTTGATGCAATTGAGCTTGGCCCAATTCCCGATATCGCTCAAGGAATATTAGATGATAGTAATCCAAAAATATTGATAGACCATGATAAATGTTGTTATTGCATGTTATGCGCAGTAGTCTGCCCAAATGATGCATTCCATGAAAATATTATTCCCGAAGAACAAATAGATCTTGAAGAATTCCCATCAATTGGAAAGTTTTTCAAAATAGATATGAAAAAATGTATTGAAGATTCTAAAAATGAATTATGCCAGCTATGTTTAAAAGTTAGAGATAGAAACAATATAAAGGAATACTTTAAAATTCAAAAGGAGTGCCCCGTCCAATGTTTTTCAATTGATTCTCCAATTAAAGGAGAAGTCATTATCAAGAAAAACATGCTCCATAAATGTGATCCTCAAGGTTGTAAAGCTTGTGTCAATATCTGCCCAACAGAGTCTTTTTTTATCCCTGAACGCGCTGAAGATGTGAAAAAATATGGAAAAATTGCATGTAATGAAAATGAATGTTTTTATTGCGGAGCATGCGAAAATTCTTGTCCTGATGATTTGATAGTTGTTAATAGAAAGGAAGTTGTAATCATAGATCCTAAGAAGAAAGGAAATTATCCGTGGATACAGGGTTGGATAAAAAGTATAAAAGAAATTCTTAGAAAAGCGTTGATTCGGGGAAAAGGCCAAAAAAAAATCCCAGAGATTGAAGAAGAAGTCAAAAAATTACAAAAGAAAATTGAAGAAGAAATTCCACAGTTATCAAAGGAAGATAGAAAAAAATTGGATGAATTAAACCAGAAGATTCAAACTTTCCTCAGATCTCCAAAAATCAGGTACTGGATAAAAGATAAGAAAGTTAATAAAGTAACAGAGGAATTAAGAAAAATCCTTTCTGAGTAAAAAAAAGTGAAAAAAAATTTATTAGCTAAAAAGAAACCAAGGATTCTAGTGTTTCTTCATGGAACCTGTATCATGCATAGGAATGCTTTGGGGCTTTCAAGAGAGAGAGT
>CAYNEU010000790.1:0-5301 GCA_964396275.1 uncultured archaeon
ATGGTTTAGATGTTAATAGAAATTAGATTAAACTCTGACCAATAACACTACGATGTGGTGTCTTTCCTAAAATATACAGCAACGTCGGGACAATGTCTGTAATTTTACAATAAGGAATTTCTATATTTGGAATTTCTAAAGAACCACCTATTATTAATGGAACAGCCATGCATTTCCGTAAACCTAAATCATGATTTGAAATATTTTTACTTGTCTGTTTTCCATGATGAATGTTATACACTATACTTCCATCATTGCTAAGAATGATATCTGCACTTCGGGGATTTTTAAAATGGCGTGGTATTAAGTCTGGATGCATAGGATAATCAAGATGATAAGTTGCCCTTAACCATTCTTGAGTTGTATGGAATTTATTATCTAACAGTTGACAGGCTGTTGTATCATTACAGTAATTAAACACATCATTTTCGTTATCATTTGGTATATATCTTGTTTTATAATCAAAGCCAGTTCCTTGATATTCAATGATAGACGTTAATATTTGGTTATTATCTTTACATCTTTTCTTTAAATAAATAATTCCTTTTTGAGAGGTATTATTATCACCTCGATAAAACATTAATTGACTAGCTTCAATCTTGAATAATTGGTTTAATAAATTTATTTTATTTGGCCCATATGATTCAAGATCCACCAAAATGGGGTGCGTCCATTGATATTTTTTACCGGAATTGTTTGCTCCTTTAAAATAAAAAAAACCTACCCCATCATACTTAGCTAAATCAAAATTCCCCATTTTTTTTTTCCGAGGATGGTATTGTATCAATTTATTTCGGTTAAAAAAAGACTGCAAATTTCCTACCCTATCCGCTTTATAATTGCCATGATCTGAAGTAATTGCGATTACCATATCGTTTAAATAACCCAATTTATCTAATTCGTTAATTAATAACCCTATTACTCTATCTATATGTAATAAATTTAATTTATAAATCAAGGAATCAGATCCAAATAAATGTAACAATATATCAGAAGACACAAACCAGAGTAACGATGCTATTGGCGGTTCTTTAGTATTAAAAAACTTCTTTGGATTCTTAAAAGTCTCTAGTAATTTTTGAACTACTAATGAATTTGCTCTAACCATTGTTTTTTTTGTATTTTGGGAATAATATAAAAGAATATAAAATAAAGCAAGTTTAGTTTTTCTTTCAGGATAAAAATATTTAGTACCTCTGTTAATAAATTGGGTAATACTTGTAGTATTTCCATCTCCTACCATCTCGAGAATAGTTCTGCAATTATTTCCTAGATCTTTGTTTATCTTATAAATTTGCATATCTTTGGCAGCATAACTCCTTAGAGTTGGAGGAGTTTTATCACGATCTAACCAATCCATCAACGGAACCCCATGACAATATTCTTTTTTATAATCACCAGTATATGTTCCAGTAATCATCGATGCTTGAGTTGGATAAGTCACTGCTGGAAAATCTGTAATACAATTTTTGGAAAAAATACCATTATTCATTAATTTTTCAATATTAGGGAGTAAGCCTTTACCTATAAAATCAAAAAAATGGTCGGATCTTAGATTGTCTATTATACAGAGAATAGCTCTGTTGATTTTATTTATTAAATTTCACCAATCATGATACTATTTATATCTACATATTCTTCGAAATTAATAAATGATATTATATAATGGCAATTTTATTGAAATATAAATCTTAATACTATTTAGGTTAAAAATAATATTATTGAAATAAATAAAGTGAAAAATTTTGGATAAACAGGAGATTTTTAGGATAATTAAAAAGTTTTCAACAGCAAGGGCACCTAGCGGGTTAGAGAAAGCACGTGGTGAATTGTTTAAATCAGAATTAGAAAAAATTCTTGCTGATAAGCATATTGAAGTTAACACTGATTCACTTAGTAACTATTTTGTTAAATTTAATGGAAACTCAAGTGAAAGAACTATTGCTATTTTAGCTCATATGGATGAAATTGGAGGGACAATTAGAAAAATAAAAAAAAGTGGCACTTTAGAGTTTTCTAAAAGAGGTGGTTATGAAGGTAGATGGCTTGTTTCAAGAAAAATATCTATTTTGAATAAAGAAGGAAAGTGGATAAATGGTGTGATTGGCGGAAGATCACCACATGCTACTCCCCAAAAATTAAGAGGAGAAGAAAAAATTGAACCCCTTGAAATGGAGATATTTATTGGAGCTCAAGATAAAGAAGAGGTGAGTACGAAATTTAAAATACATGTTGGTGCTCCATTTGTATTTTCTGGAGAATTTGAACTGTTAAATGAAGAATATAATAATAATATTATTTCTGGGTATTCAATGGATAATTTAGTAGCATTGACAGGATTAATTTTGTTAACAAATAAAATTGTAAATAATCTTTTAGATGAATTAGGAAAATTAACGAAGCCATTTGATTTATATATTGTTGCAACTACAAGAGAGGAAATTGGAACAGAAGGTTCTTTATTTTTTGCCAGAAATAATTCTATAGATGAAATTATAGCATTAGATATAGGGCTGGTTGAAAATTTTCCTGGAACTGTAAGTTCAGATATAAAATTGAATGAAGGACCCGTTATTGTATGGCAAGAAGCAAGTGGTACAGGAATTTTCGATTACCAATTATGTAAAACTTTAGTTGAAGTAGCTGAGCAAAATAATATTAAATACCAAAATGGTGTCTTAGAATTTTATGGTTCTGATGCGGGTCAAATCCAAAAATGGTTAGGAATCCCCTCGGCTTTAGTTGGAATTCCCACCATGTTTGCTCATAATGTTCCTGAAATAAGTACTTTAACTGGTATTGAAGATGCAGTGGATTTAATTTATTATTATCT
The DNA here is from genome assembly GCA_964396275.1 of uncultured archaeon. Taxonomy (GTDB): domain Archaea; phylum Asgardarchaeota; class Lokiarchaeia; order Sigyniarchaeales; family SOKP01; genus Loki-b32. The sequence goes on from CAYNEU010000790.1 coordinate 2,834, forward strand.
AAAAAATCAAACTTAAGAAAGATTGAATGTCAAAAATTTTTAGCCTCTAGGGGGATTTGAACCCCCGACCTTTCGATTACAAGTCGAATGCTATACCGCTAAGCTATAGAGGCACAACTGTGATCCTTCAAAAATTATATCCTTTATTTTATAAGAAACTATTGTAAATTTTTAATTTTGCGGTTTTAGAACTAATTAAACTTTAAATTCTATCAACACAAATAGTTAAAAGTTTACATATCTTTTTGTTAATTATCAATAATATAATAAATTAGACTTCTGTTTGTGAAATGTTTTCAAAGGAAGATGTAACCTCTCTGGCATTTAAGATTTACAAGGAAAATCGAAGTTTAGAGGAGTCTATTCAGCATTTGGCAACCTTATGTGTAACGATTAATCAAAATATAAAAAATGGGTATGATATCAAACCTTTAGAGACCGATAACTTGATATTGCTCATAAGGGAAGATGTAAATGGTCAACTGATAATTCCTTCTGAGAAGGAAATACAAGAGGTAGCTTTCACGATTTCGAATGAGAGCCCCTCAAAAAGCCAACTGGACTGGTATATAGCGGAGAAGCAACTCCTCTTGGAAGAAATAAAAAAAATAGTTGAAAATAACAGATAATACAAAATTCTTGTATGTCGGAATTAGGTTAAATTTTCTTTCTACAATTTTACTTGACTTTAGAGTCATAGATAGAATATTAAAGAAGGAATAGAGGATTTTATAATAAATATTATAATAATAATTATTTATATTAGTCAGTAAAATATTAGTTTAATTGGTAAATATGCCGCCTTCGAAAAAGAAAAAACCAGATGATAAGTCTCAAACTTCACTTTTCACGTTTGTTGAAAAAAAAAAACTGAAAAAAGAAAAACCATCAGAGAAACCTAAAAAAACACAAATTGATAAAGCTAAAGAAGAACCACCAAAAGTTAAACCTAAAATTATAAAAGAAGAAAAGATCAAAGAACCAACTCCTCAAGTTATTAAAGTTTCAAAAGAAATACCTTCCAATTTATTTTTTAAAGGAGATGGAAAGCCTTTCGGCTTAAAGGAAGGAAATATCAAACTACCCAAGGTTTTACGTGAAACTGTGTCTTCAACCTACCTTCGATACTTGATTGAGAAACGAGACATAGTAGAAGATATGGAACGAGGGTTGTTGCTTGATGTTGATTATGACGGTGGACAAAACAAGGCATATTGTAAATTTTACGATTTAGAATCTAATGATATAAAGATTTGGATTGACACAACCGATCACGAACCTTATTGCTTAAGTAAAGAACCTATTTCAGAATTGGAAAAAATTATAGAAATAAAAGATTATGAAGGATTCACCAGATTTGAAGAAATCGAGAAAATAGATTTACTAAAGGACAAAAAAATACCGATGACAAAAATTTATGGTAAAACTCCCTCTGATATCGGAGGATCGGGGACTAATATCAGAAATATTTTAAGCAAAAATAATAAAAAAGCGTGGGAGGCAGACATCAGATACCATTTAAATTATATTTTCGATAGGCAACTTATTCCTGGTTTAATTTATAGTATTAAAGGCGGTCAAATTAAAAAATTAAGTTTTGAAGAGGATTCAGAAGAATCAAAAACCATGGCAAAAGAATTACGGAATCTATTTAAAGATGAATCTAAAGAAATTCAAGAGTTTTCAGAAAAGTTTTTGGATATATTTCTAACTCCAATTCCAGATGTGAAACGGTTAGCTATGGATATTGAAGTAAGTTTAGGATCAGAAGATTTCGTTATTCCAGATCCTCGTCAAGCAAAACAAGCAATTATTAGTATATCTTTTGTGGCTTCAGATGGATTAAAATTAGTATATGTATTAGAAAGAGAAGGATTTGCTTTTCATGGACTTTATAAAAAATTTCCATCAGATGCTAATATTATTTTCTTTAAAAGTGAAAAAGAATTATTAACAGAAACTTTTCGTCTATTATGGGAATATCCTGTCATCATCACGTTCAATGGTGATAATTTTGATTTAAATTATATGTTCCATAGAGCAAATATTTTAAAAATAGATAAAGATTTAAATCCTATCCATATTAAAAGAGGTTTTGGGTTCTTATCAACATCAGATTGCGACCTAAGAAGAGGGATTCATATTGATCTATTTAATTTCTTTTTTAATAGAAGTATTTCAGGATACGCATTTGGAGGAGCATATGAAAGCAGTTCATTAAACGCGATTAGTGATGCATTACTTGGAAAGAAGAAATATAAGCATGAAGAAGACATACATGAAATGGAATATGATATCCTTACGTGGTATAATTTAAAGGATTCAATCCTTACTTTAGAATTGACTAAATTTAATAACTCTTTAGTATGGAATTTAATTGTATTATTGTGTCGTATAACTAAGATGCCTATTCATGAAACAGTAAGGCGTCAAATATCAACTTGGATACAAAATATTTTTTATTTTGA
>CAYNEU010000791.1:0-1723 GCA_964396275.1 uncultured archaeon
GATTAATGGATATTATATTTGCCCTAATTACTATTTATTTAATGAGAATAGCACATTTGTCATTTAATATCTTTAAAGTTGTACAATAAGGAGGGCCTTAAAATTACACAATCAAATAAAATTTTGAACGATATTTTAGCAGAGAATAGACATTTTTTAATGGAACATGAAAGTAAGAATCTTCTTTCTGTATACGATATTCCGGTTGGAAAATATAAGAATACAAAAACATTAAGTGAAGCTATAGACTTTGCTAAAGAAATTGGATATCCTGTTGTTGCTAAATTAATGAGTCCGGACATAGTACACAAGACAGATGCTAAAGTTATTAGATTAAATATTAAATCTGAAGTTGAGTTAGTTCAAACGTATGAGGAAATAATTGCAAATGGAAAAAATTACAAACCAGATGCTAAGATTGTTGGAGTAAATATCCAAAAAATGGCTAAAAATGGTGTAGCGGAGATCATTGTAGGGGGTATACGAGATAAAAATTTCGGACCGGTTCTTATGTTTGGTTTTGGTGGAATTTTTGTTGAGATTTTTAAAGATGTGTCATACAGAGTTTGTCCAATTACAAAGGAAGAAGCAAATAGGATGATTCGAAGTATTAAAGCTTTTCCCTTATTGAATGGATATCGTGGACAACCTAAGGGGGATATTAATCAACTTATTGATATTATGCTAAAATGCTGCGATCTTTTAATGAAAAATCCTGAAATAATTGAACTTGATTTAAACCCTGTAATTGTATTTGAAGCGGGTAAAGGATTAATGGTTGTAGATGCTAGAATTATTCTAAAGGAGGTCAATTAGAATGTCTAAACTAGCGGAATTTGAAGGATTTTTTAATCCAAAATCAGTCGCATTCTACGGTGCTTCTAATATAATGCAAAAATTTGGAAGTATTCATCTTACGAATTTATTATCTGCGGGATTTCAAGGTAAGGTGATTCCTATTCATCCAAAAGAGGAAGAAATTTTAGGTTTTAAAGCATATAAAAATATTAAAGACATTCCCGAGCAAGTAGATTTAGCAGTAATGGCAATTAATCCACAATTAATAAATATTATTCTTGAGGATTGTGGTCAAAAAGGAGTAAAGCACGTTATTATTTTATCTGGAGGATTTCTCGAAGTAGGAAATAAAGATGCTCAAGATAAAATGAAAAAGATTGCTGAAAAATATGACATTAAAATCATGGGACCTAATTGTTCCGGTGAAGTAGTTACCCCTAATGTGAATATAACTCATGTACCATGGCCTCCAAGAAAAGGAGGTGTATCGATTGTATCACAATCGGGAACGTATGCTGTTCAACCATTAATTGCTATCAATTCAAAAATAGGATTAGGGATTTCAAAAATAGTTTCTGTCGGTAATGAAGTTAATACCGATCTAGTCGATTATTTAGAAGTTTTTGAAGAAGATGATGAAACTACAAGTATAGGAATTTACTTTGAGGCCGTTAGGAGAGGAAAAAAATTTATCGAGTTATTAGATAGGATTAACCAGAAAAAACCTATAGTAATAATACCAATTGGACAAACAGAAGCAGGAACACGATCAGCAAAATCTCATACAGCAGCAATTACTTCTCCTGGTTATGTTATAGATTCAATATGTGAACAGACAGGAGTAATAAAAGTTAAAAATAGTATAGATATGTTAAATTTACTTAATGCATTCGATTCACTCCCTCTTCCTAAAGGAAATCGGGTA
>CAYNEU010000792.1:0-3464 GCA_964396275.1 uncultured archaeon
ACAGAATGCTTTCACTTTTTAATCACCATTCAGTATGTGGTTTTTTTGGTTTATAATGCCTACGAGTAAAAGGTTTAATTCTGATCTTGGGGGGTTTTTTATAATTTAATGATTGAATTTTATGAAAAAGTGTATTAGATCCAATAAATGTAAACTTTAAAATAAAATAGATACCGATAATTGTAAAGTAATAAAAAACATCTAACGGGAAAATAAAATATGTGAATTGAATTATAATCCATAAGATTAGGCCTGATAAAATAACTAGAAAAAGTTGATAAAGAGAATGAGTAGGATCCTCACGAAACGCATTTGGGATATTGTTAAAATCTTGGTTCGAAGGAGCAGCACCTAATATTAATGAAATACAAATCAAACCAGATATTACTCTTATGACAGGATTAAAATTGCTACTCAGAGTAATATATAAAGTGAGAAAAGCTAACCATGTTGATATATAAAGTGGAGCAAGACATATAAATAATGCTTGTAAAAGACTTCTTGGCTTGCTATAAACAGCCCCATGTGGAGCTCTTATCCTTTTATCATCAGATCTCCACTTTATTCTTATTCCCTTTGGGATTATTCCTACTGCTAAATTCATGATGTAATGACTAAGTTCATGAACAACTACCCCTATAAAGTTTAATCGCAACATAATTGGGTAAAAAGGGCCTATAACATCTTTTCTAATCATTTTTCGTGCAAAAATTGAAATGACAAGGATTATGGCAAATACTAATATCTCTTGAATCATAGAACAACTATCTTATAGAATAATTTAAAGAAAAAATCCAATTTTTTTGATGAATCTTATTTTTATTTTAAAATGAACTTGAATTTTATACTTTTACAGCGAGAGAATATTAATATCAAGGTTTTCATTCTTCAATGGGGTCAGTCATGAGAGATTGACTATGCTATTTATTAATATTAATTCTGAATTCGAGAGAGGTATGGAGAAATATCTGCCCTATGAAATTGAGTTTAGAAGATATGAGAGAATTAAAAACAAAAGACACTTTTTATATTGACAAAGATGTAGGTGATCAGTAAAATGCAAATTCTCTAGAAATTTTTGTAAGTGGTTAAAACCCACCCCTCAAAATTTAGGAGAAAAAGCTTTCTTTTCATCGATCAATTTGTGGTGAAAACATATAAATTGAATACTCCTACCTTATATTCTTTAGTAAAATAAAAAAGAATAGTGATCAAAGCATTGGCAACGTATAAAACGCTTCAAGAGAGTAAACTCTCTCCTGATATAGCACATTTATCCTGCGATATCTGTGATTCACGGGATATTATAGAGACTACAGAGGGGTATGTGTGTAGAGAATGTGGGATCGTATTAGAAATTCAAAAATTACAATATGATAGACCTTATAATGAAGACATCATCCAATATGCAAAGGGTGTAGGCACAACTCAGATAGGAACGAGGCGAGAAAGGGCGATTTCGCCTCTTTCTATCAAATTACAAAGAATAAACAAATACAATTCTATAATAAGCAATGAAAAATCAGTACTTGAAAAAGCTAGGATTGAAATTTCAAGAATTTTTAATTCTTTAGATTTAGTTGGATATGATGACATAAAAGAAATGGTTTTAACCAAGTTTAAAAAACTCAGAGGTCATATTAGCCCCGGTTCAAAATATAGAAATGTAGAGAAGTTAATTTCAATCACAATTTATTTCTGTCTTAAACTTAGGAATGTTTCTATTAATTCATATGAATTGATTAGATTATCGAATATTACAAAAAAAGAGTTCAATGATTTCAATCTACAACTTCAAAGATTTTTACCCCATTATGCTGAACGTAATAGGCAAGAATATATCCTCCAGAGAATTTTCGAAATTTCTGAGCATTTTGATTTAGGAATGCCTTTTTACTATCTTTCTAAAAAGATTTTGTATAAGTTATGGCATGGGATCAAAAATACAACAGATAACGTTATAGCAGGAGTTATAAGTTCAATCTCTGTGTTGTGTTCATGTAGAGACAAAGTAAGTATAAGTTCGATCTGTAATCGTTTAGGTATTAGAATGAGCACGGTTCAATCTCAAGTCAAGAAAAGAATCTTTGAAAAATTTAAAGCTGACGGATTTATCAGTTTAATAAAATCCTCTGACATTTTAGTGCAATTAATGAAAAAATTAGGGTTTTTAGGAAAACAGGATTTTGAAGCCAAAGAAGAGACTTGTATGTCTGATAAGGAAGAGATTATAATGGGTAATGCTGCCAATGTATTTAACGGTAATGATAATTTTGACTATTATTATTTTGCGATGAGAGGAGAAAACAAAACTCCTTTAATCGTCACTTTGAAAATTAATGAGTTACCTTTGATGTTCAAATCTGAAAAACGGTCGAAAATTAAACCCGATTATTTACTTAATTTTGAAATATTTCATTATTACTCTTCAAAAGATCCTCCTGAAATAAGCACTTGACAGTCAATAAAATAGATGAAAACTACTTTTCAAGGCTTTTTTTTCTTCTTCTAAAATTTCTTCTATCATAGTTTTTACATTAGGAATACTGTTTTTAATTGTTGTCCAAACTAAATTATAATCAGTACCAAAATAAGAATGAATTAATCTATCTCTCATTCCCGCCATTTCTTTCCACGGAATTTTGGGATATCTTATCCTTGTATCATCAGTAATATTTTTAGTAGCTTCTCCAAAGATTTCAAATTTTCTAATAACTACACTTGAAGTTTTATCATCTTCTTGGAATTCTTCAAATGTTAAGCCTTCAACGAACTCTATAATTTTATTCATAGCTTCAATAATATCTTTCAAATATATATTTTGAGTTCTCATGAATAAATTACCGTCTTTAAAATTGAATCTTTTAATTCTTCCCTTAAAGCATTTCTTGGTACTACATCTACTTTACATTTAAATTTTTCCTCAAGAAATAGAGAAAGCCCAATAAAATCAAATAGGTCTGCACTTTCCTCAAATTCAACAAGAAGATCGATATCACTTACATCCTTCTGCGTTTCACTTGCATAAGATCCAAATAAACCTAATTCTTTTACTTTATATTTATCTTTTAATTCTATTTTTAGATTAGTAAGCAGTTTGAGAATCTCTTTTTTACTAAGCATTTTTTACAAATCATTTTATACTCTGTTATTATAAATATACAGTTTCTAATATTTTAATGATATATGTTTAGATTGTAATGTTAATGATATGGTACTGATTTTTTGTTTAAATAGAGTGACTATTACTCTTTCATTAACCTCCTAAAATATATTTAATGTTAAGAAATATGAATAGTAAAAAAAGTCTTTTCGTTAGCTGTATAGTTGTTTTTATATTAAGCAATATTGTGTTTCAGTACAACTCATCTTCTAATTTCATCATTGCAATTGAAAGTTTTAAAGAGAGTGAATTGATTTCTCCAGAAGTATCATCAATTGGTAATAATGATATCATCAATTCC
>CAYNEU010000793.1:0-1700 GCA_964396275.1 uncultured archaeon
TACTCCATTCATAACTTCATTACAAGTACCATCTCCTCCAGCTCCAATAACCCTATAACCATCTTTTGCTAATTGCCTTCCTAATTCTATAGCATGTCTTGTATATTCAGTTTCAAACAATTTATATGAAATATTTAACTCCTTAAGACATTTTTCCATAAAATTGATATCTCTCTTTGCCCCTTTTCCTTTCCCAGACTCAGGATTATAAATAATTGCATAATCTTCCATTTTTATCAAATCTAATTTTCTTGATGATTTTTATTATTTTTAAAATTCTTTAATCATTATTTTAAATAATGAACTATTTAAAATTATATTTAAATTTTAAAATCTAAGAGTTTAATTATAGCTTTAGAATGTAATCTTCATTCTAATTGGTAGAAATATAATATTGGGAAAACAATTTAGACAAAATATTAGTGTACTCTCCATTCACAAGAGCATTGTCCGCAACAGTATTTTTTTCCATATATTTTAGGATAGTCCATAATTATTACGCTTTTATCATCTATTTCATGGATAAGACCCTCATTTCCACAATTAGGGCACTTTCTACGTCCACCTGTATTTTCGAGCACTATAACGTTATTATCATGAGAAATCAAAGATACATCATCTCCAATACTATCTAAAACAGAATCTTTACTTTCTGAGGAGGTTTCATTTTTATTAGATGATTCAGTTTTTTCAAGCAAATAATCTTGATTGACCATTATCAAATATCCTTTAACTATTGAATGAAATTCATTTTTTTGTGGTAATCTATCATACTCTTTTATGAAATTGTCTATAAACCTCTGAACTTCTTCATCTTTGATAACATATCCTTTTAATTTAATTAAAGTTTTAATCTCCTGGATCATTTCTTCTTTTAAAGGCTCTGGTTCCTCGATTTTAGAGACTGATAATGAGAGCTTCAATTTTTTCTCGAATTCATTCCATAATTGACTAACCTGTAAATCCGTCAATTTTCCGTTTATTTGAATATAGACTCTTTTTTCGGGTTCTTGTAATATTGTAATTCTATTATTTTTCTGTTGGTCTTTATCAATCTTACTATCAAAATAATTTATTCTGAGCAAAGAATTTCCCAGTCTTTCAGAATCAGTTGATAAAGACAAGTTTTTTTCTAATACATTCTCCATTATATCTTGGATATCATTATGATTTTTATCTCTTAATTCAAACGAGTGACTTCTTTCCAACATTTTACCGTTCTTAACCCTAATTAGAATGTATTTATTCATTCAATCTAGATAATTTTATTCTAGATTTTTTTATTTAAAATGTTTCTCTTCTGATATGATTTAATATCTAAATTTTTAAAATGGCGAATTTAATTATTCCAAATTTGAATCATTATGTTAAGAAAATTTATATTGATATTTTTATTAAACTTGACCATAGAACAACTGTTTTTTTTGTTATGGAAAAAAAGGATTTACCACCAGCATTTAACAAGAAAAAATTGAAGAAAAAGGAACCATCTTCAAAAAGAAAAATTATTACCGCGATTATATTAATTACTTTTGCGTTTTCAGGATCTTTTCTCATCTATTTTATAATGCAGATAGCATTACATACAAACACACCTATGGTTGTAGTTGTATCCGGGTCCATGGAACCAACTCTACTTAAGGGTGATTTATTGTTTTTAGAAGGAAAGGATCCATCCATAATAAAAAATGGTACAATTG
>CAYNEU010000794.1:0-1933 GCA_964396275.1 uncultured archaeon
AATTGACAATTGGATTTTTGAAATCGAAGAAAATGCCAGAAAGGAAAGAGAAAGATTAGAAAGAGCTCGTTTGGAGAAAGAAAGATTAGAAAGGTTAGAACAGGAGAGAATAGCAAGAGAAAGGCAAGAAAAAGAAAGGCAGGAAAGAGAATGTCTAGAAAGAATTCGCATAGAAAAAGAAAGATTAAAGCTAGAACAGATTGAAAAAGAACGATTAGAAAAAATTGAAAGAGAAAAGCAGGAGATAATTAGATTAGAAAGGGAACGTTTAGAAAGTAAGAGAAAAGAGCAAGAAGCCATTGAAAAAGAAAAACAAGAACTTGAAAGATTGAAACAAGAAAGAAAGCAAAAAGAAAAAGAAGCAAAAAGAACAAGAAAGATTGGAAAAACTCTAATCGAAATCTTTGATAAGAAGAAGCATATCTTTTTAACCCTAAATTTGTTTATAATACTATATTTAATTTACAAAATTAGTTAATGAAATTCATTAGATCAACTCTGTGGTTTTCATGAAACGAAATCAAAAATTAATTATTGGAATAGCTCTTATTATTATTATCGCGGTTTCAGGTAGCTTAATTTCATGGTTCATTTTCTTTAGAAAAGCACCACCTGGGAACCACCCCAATTATCCAGATTTAACAATATCCGATTATTCCCTTGAAAACGATAATCTTACTGTTGAAATTTCAAACATAGGAGATTCAGATACAACTGGGGTTATTATTCTTGCGGAAATTGACTCATTAGCTCTTATCCTTTATAATAATTCACAAACCTCTCTGAATCTTAACATTAATGAAGTTTTCATCTTTTCTATTAACCTTAATGATTTTGTATATTCCTTTACTTCTGGGAATACGTATACGATTAATATTCAAATTGATCCTAATGATGATATTGCTGAAAAATTTGAAAATAATAATGAGATAAACGTAGATTATTATTATGAAGCAGAACTACCTCCATTGAGTTTATTCCCTCCTAACACTTATTCCCTGAATTGTTCAATAGATAGATTTGGCTATGCAGTGGTATTTAATGCTAGTCAAATAATACTAGATGATTCCTTAATAATCACAAATGGAACTATTAACGGCTACAACGTGGTAAATTCAACAATATTGAAGAATACAACCATTATTAATAGTGATATCTCCATTTCCATAGCTCTTTATGGAGAGCAAAACTTAACCATCCGAAATATATGGAATTCAAAACTTAGTATTGTATTATGCGATAGGAGCAAGCTCTCGCTTATTAATTGTAGTATCCTACAAGTTGTTATTACTGGATCTAACAATTTAGTTATTTCGAATAGTACTGTAGAAGTAATCAGTACTGTCCAGACAATGATAAATTTAGCTTCTCTAAGAATTACAAATTATTCATCAATAAATTATTGCCTTATTTCATGTGCTATATCACTTGATATTGAATTTACGTCAATACACAATTTCTACATTATAGCTAATGCATTTCCCTATTCTCAACAAAAGGATTATCATATAACAGGGAGTCTAATGAATTGCTCTATTTATGGGATCCAAATCTATGGTCAAACCAATTTGAATATTTATGGCACCGACATTTACCAAGTTAATCTTATGGGTAATACTAAACTAAATCTGGTTGAATGTATCATTACTGAAGCATATGTTTATCAGCATTCCTTCTGTACATTAAATAATTCCAATGTGCTTTCTGAATTAAATTATGGAATTATTGTATCCTCAAATTCCGTCAATATAACGAATGGGGTAATTCAAGGTACATCCTATCTTAATAACACCCTTCTTATTAATGCAGATGTAGCTAAAGCAACCTTAATGACTGTTGTTGTTAATAATACAGGGCGAGTATTGATATCCAATTTCTCTTGTAGTTACTTCTTGTATGATAATGCCAGAATGACTATTACTGATACTAAACC
>CAYNEU010000795.1:0-1900 GCA_964396275.1 uncultured archaeon
TACTCATACAAGATAAAAATCCTATTTAAATAGCTCTAAAATTTTACCATTTAAAATTAGGATTGAAAAAGAGAAGCGAATTTAACTTTTGTAAAGTAATGAAAACGATAACATAATACCATGAGAGTGAACTAAACATGAGTATCCACTCAAGAAACTGTCTTGTTAATGGTGCTGGGGATATTATATATAATATAGACGCAGTAGATGGTCCTAATATCATGAAGTACCCTACGACTTTCGGGAATATTCTTTTCCTTAATACTATTGCTAATCCCGTAAAAAATGCGCCGAAAGCAAATCCACCAAATGCTGAAAAAGTGAAATAATAATGTAAATCAAATGGCGATCGATCTAAACTAAATACTCCTATAAAAAACATACCAATAACACCAACAAAAAGACAAACCACTCCCGTATAACCAAATATTCTTCTAAATAAGATGGTATAATATTCCTTCTTTGAGTTGTCTAATTTATGATTTTGATGTGCACTATATAATCTGCTTAAATTCAAGATTAATGGGATAATAAAGATTGCGCTTAATATACATGTTAAATCTAATATGAAGGGAGCAGGAGTATATATAAGAGATCCTAAATCACTTATCCAATTATACCAAACACTATATTCAAGAGAACCAAAATTGATTGCAACGATTAATCCCGTAATTAATCCTGGTAAAAATGTGATCAGACTAACATAAATTGAAATCTTAACAATTTTAGGCTTAGTAAGTATATCATATATGTATTTACTGTTTTTCTTCATTTTAATGAAAATCGGATCTATGAATTGCTTATATGAACTTTTTTGACCCATATTATAATACCCTTCTTATTATATTATTAGGATTTTGAAAATTTAAAATTTATTCTACTCGGAAACTGAAATCAATTTATTCTTAACCCGTCTCCTTAAATATAAAATCAAATTACCACTATTTAATTTTTTTGATCTCGTCAATTTAATAAATTTTGATTTTATAATTATGAAAAATTTGCATATTAAGTAAAAATCCATTCTACTATATAATAAATTAAAATTAAGTTTTTCATATTAATGATTAATTAAAAGCACTTAAGACTCAATTATCAGACTATTATGTTTTGTTTCATTGTTATATTTAACCAAAAAAGTTTTTCCTACAAGTTCTTCTTTCTCTAAATTTAAAAGAGTTTTTGAGTCTGATGAAATAAGAGCAAAAGTACGTTCTCCACTTTCTAACTGCCCCATTACGACACCTATTTCTGGTAAGCCTTTTCTATCATATATTATTGTGTATGCCTTAATTGTAAGATCTCCATCCGCTTTTTCGACTGGTTCTGGCAAAGCTTTCGCATTAATTTTTTGTTGTATATCATCATATTCATTTTCTTTCCAATCTATAGCAGGAGGTTTATTTCCATATATCCCAACTGATTCTGATGTATTATATCCTCCATTTGCTAATATCATTATTTTCATCTTTGGATTTTTTTGAATTAAATCAACAGCAGAAACAATTGGATGCATTGAATAACTACTGAAAGGTCCTCCAAAAAAAGAAAGTCCTCCAGTTATTGTTAAATCACGTTTATCATCGTCAGGAATTCCAATTTCTTGCCTAGCAATTTCAACCATACAAGGAAAACAACTATAGAGATCAAAAACATCTATATCATTTAATTTTAGTCCCGCTTGCTTTAGCGCGAGTTTTGATGCTTTCCTAATTGCTGGTGAATCATATAGTTGAGGACGTTGAGTCATATAAAAAATATTATGTAAATCAGCACCTCCCATTGGATAAACCCAGCATTTTCGATCAATACCAAGATTCTGAGCAACATTTTCAGTCGTCATGATTAATGCTGCCGCTTGATCCACATAAAGGTTAGAAACCATGCGTTTAGTATATGG
>CAYNEU010000796.1:0-5988 GCA_964396275.1 uncultured archaeon
AAGAGAGGAATCTATATATAATAAAGTATATAACGTTATTCAAAGTATTGTGGAAGATAAGTTTATAACCAAGGAGGCAAAATATTTATCCACAGATTTAGAAGATTTTATACCCAAAGAAGAGAAAGAATCAACCCAAATTTTAAAGGAATTAAGTGAATCGCAAGAGAAAATACGTAAAAATGAAGAAATATCCTTAGAAGAACATAAAATACCCGAAGAAAATGTCCAATTAATTTTAAGTGATCAGATGGTTGATGATGAAGTTCAAAAAAAAATACCTCCTGAGACAGTTCTACGAGAAAAATATATAATTTCAAAGAACTTTCCAAAATTACGCTTAATTTCTCAAACAGGTCAGCTAAATAATAAAATATATGTTGTTTTGGAAGGAATCAACGAAAATGATGAAGAGGGATTATTTATTTTAGATCAACATGCGGCTTCAGAAAGGATAAATAAAGAAAAATTCTCAGAAGCGTATGAAACTTCAAAAATGAGTAGACAAAGATTAATATCAGCTCTAAAAATTGATGTATCTCCAAGTGAGAAGATATTCTTAGAAGCTAATCTACCTGAAATTAGAAAGTTAGGATTTAGTTTTGATCATTTTGGTGGAAACACGTTCATTTTAAGAGAAATACCAATTATTATGGGAAAAATTCCAGATATTCATATTATAAAAGATATAATTAGCGATATAACGGAAATTGGAAAAGAAAAAAGCTTTACAGAAGTTAAAGAAGATATTATTAATTATTTATCTTGTCATAAAAGTATTAGAGGAGGCGATGATCTCTCCCTAAAGGATATAAGAAATCTGTTGATTGAATTAGCGAAATGTAAAGATTCTTATCATTGTGCTCATGGAAGACCTACTTTAAGATTTTTCTCTTATAAAGAATTAGATAAATTATTTAAGAGGATAGTATAACAGAAATTAGAAGTAATCATTCCTATGCTTTTGAAAAAGCGATACCTTCAATACCTTGTATCCCATCGACTTGTCTAAATAAATCTTCAAGTTTATCTGTTCCACCCCATTCTTCGGGGTATCTTACTCGTACTCTCGCTTTTTTCAAACCAAATGCTACAGGCATAATCTCATAAGTTTCTATAACAGATGTATCAGGCAATACATTTTTTAACTTTTCAACAAATTCCTCGAAGTTTACATCGATATCTTCTGGAATAACATCAATTAATGCAACAAATTCTCCCATTTTAAATTAACCGTTTAATAAGTATCTTATGGTCCTAAAAAGTCACATTTCAAACAACGATATTCCTTCCCCATCTCTCTACACCGCTCACATCGCCAGATTGTTACATCTCCGCACGAAGGACAAGGAAAGTGAACTGCTGCTTCGTAGGGGGCGATTGGGCGTCCACATCCAAAGCAAATATTCTTCTTGTAAGCGCTCATAAGTGATTTAATTATTACTTTAATAGAACTTAGATTTTAAAATATATTATAACTTTAATTATTTTTGGTTTTCTGTATTAAGCTAAATAGAAATAAATTAAGCAGTTTTGAATGTTTAACTGGTTGATTTAAATTGATTTATTCATTATAGAAAAAACAAGGAAATTAAATTTAAAATTAAAAAACACCTTAATTTGTATATAATATAATTTAATTAATTTTAAAACCAACTTTAAATTGAACTATAATGCCAGAAAATAAAGTGAGGAAATACTTTTCTTTAATAGAAGCCTGGGCTTGGTGTGATATATGTGACGATATGGTAGCCCTCAATATCGACAAGCAAGAGATTATAAACGGGTTAAAGATGAGTATCTATACTAAGGAGTATAAACATTCTAATCCTCATCCGGACATTGAAGATCCAGATGATTTATCTGGACAAGAGCATACAATCTATATTTATATAAATGATAATTATGACATTACGGGAGTAAAAGCTTTTTTTGGGGAATCACCGACTACCGAAGAAATTGGCGCTAAAGCCATTGAAGAAGGAGAAGAAGTAAGAATTCCGATAGTGGTAAAAGAAATCCCTCCGATGGCCGTCCAATTCGGTATGTTAAATAAAGATCAATTTAAAGTTTTAAAGATATGTGATGGGATGAATACTATCGAAGAAGTAGCTAGTATTGCCGAAATGAGTGTAAAAGCAATTGAAAAAATGATGGACCAACTTAGAAAAAAAGGGTTAGTAAAAGTTATTAAAAGAACATAAGCGAGTTTTAATTTTAATCAGTATTTGCTATCATTATTTTTGCTATATACTCGAAAATTTCCTCAACATTATTGCCTGTTTTAGCAGAACACTCAAAATACCCTTGTAGATTTAATTTCCTTGATAATTCCAATGCATCTTCAGATTCAACTGATCTTTTATCCTCAAGATCTGATTTTCCCCCAACCATTATAATGGGTATTTTCATTTTTGTTTCGGATACAAAATATTCAAAAATTGAGAGCCAATCATTAATTTCTTTTACAGTTGAATATCTAGTGATATCAAACATAAAGATACCTCCGTCTGCTCCTTTAGCAAAGCTTGGTAAAAGTACTCTAAAGCGTTCTTCACCTGCAAAATCCCATATGCGAAGTGTTATTGTTTTATTCTCAACTATAACGTTTTTGATACTGAAATCTGCACCTATAGTCATTTTTATATCCTTCTCAAATATTTTTGTAACGAATCTTCTTATTAAGGTTGTTTTTCCTACGCCTCCTGCTCCAAAAATGCACAGCTTAAAAGCAAGTTTTGATCTGTTATTTCCTTCTTTTTTATACATGGTTGGGTTAATGTATTGAATTTAATTCAAAAATGGGTAAGATTTTTATACCTATTAGTATTTTATTCAAAATTATTGTTTATTAATTAAAACTAATTGTATTTATATTAACACCTTATTTAAAAGCAAAAAACTTTTCTTTTTCTAAATAATCTGTTTTTTTCTTTAAAAATATTTAGTTTTGATCTAAAGTATTATAATTCTTATTGATTATTCTTTTAAATTTTTATATTCCTTATAAATTTTTTACAGATTTTACCAAATCTTTACAGACATTAATTAATTATCCCTGTATTAAAAAACGATGAGTCTAGGTTTGATTTTTATATAATATATTAAATTCTATTTTTTCCAGATTTACAAAAAATAATTAAATGGCTTTTTATACTATACATCAAATATGATCATTCAATATACGTTTTTCTAGAATATTGGTGATTAATTTACAAAAATTCATTATTTATTTTTAAAAAAAATTTAATATTTTGATTAATTTTATTTTCATAGAAGATTTTAAACTAAAATTATTGTTAATTTTTATTTCTGAACTTTATTTGAAAAAAATATAATATTTAGATTGATGAAAATATGAGTGATATTTTATATGATTTGGTTGTTATCGGAGCAGGACCCGGGGGTTATCATGCAGCTATTAGAGCCGCTCAATATGGAGCAAAAGTAGCTCTAATTGAAAAAGCAAAGTTAGGAGGAACATGCCTAAATTGGGGATGTATTCCTACAAAAGCCTTATATGCCTCTGCTCACTTAATCGAAAAAATTAACGAAGCAGATGAATTTGGGATAGAAATTTCAGATTATAAATTATCTTTTGCAAAAGCAGTAGAAAGAAAAAACAAGGTTGTTCAGGAATTAGTGGAAGGAATTGAAGCATTAGAAAAAGGATGGAAAAATGATGTTTATTATGGGTTCGGGAAAATTATTGGAGGAAATATGGATGCAGGATTTGAAATTTCAATTGAAGGTAAAGATAGTACTACAATAAAAGCAAAGAGAGTAATTATTGCTACAGGTTCATCTCCAGCTTTGATTCCTACATTCAATATCGACCATGAAAGAATCCTTACAAGTGATGATATTCTAGATCCTAACTTTAAATCCATTCCAGAAAGATTATTAATTATAGGGGCTGGAGTAATTGGATGTGAATTTGCAAATATATTCGCGACTTATGGGAGTAAAGTTACTATGTTAGAATATTTATCTTCACCAATAGCTACAGAAGAACCGATGATTGTTAAAGTACTTCAGAAAAAATTTGAAGAAAATGGAATAGAGATTCATACTTCGCAAAATGTATTATCAGTGGAAAATATTTGTACTGACGTGAGAGCCACAACTTGCTCTGCTGATGTCCCTAGAGACCAAATTAGCAGTGCGGAAAAAAACACATTTGAAGCTGACCTATGTTTGGTTTCTATAGGTCGAGCAAAAGAATCTAAAAATATCGGACTTGAACAACTTGGCATTGAAACTGATCGAGGGGCTATTAAAGCTAATCCTGATACATTAGAGACAGCAGTAAGAGGAATCTATGCTATAGGAGACGTAACCGGTGGAATTATGCTTGCCCATGTAGCAAGTTATGAGGGGGATATTGCTGTAGCGAATGCTCTAACAAGCATTGGGGGATTTCCTGTACATGAAATGAAGACGAATTATACAGTGGTACCAGCAACAATATTTACTTCCCCAAACATAGGTTCTGTGGGATATCGAAGAAATGTGGCAAAAAATTTAGGTTATGATGTATTAATGGGACAATTTCCTTATCAATCCCTTGGTAAAGCCAAATGTATGGGCGAAGAAGAAGGTTTTATTATGATATTAGCTGATAAAGAAACTCATAAAATTCTCGGTGCTTCCTGTATTGGAACTGAAGCACCAGAATTAATTGCTGAAATAACTTTAGCAATGCAACATGGCTTAACTATTCATGATGTTGCAGAAACAATACATAGCCACCCCACAATTTCAGAAATGGTACTTGAAGGTTGTGAAGCCGTAGTAGGTAAATCCATCCATAAAAAAGGACGCCCTATTCATCACTAAATATACTTTTTTTTTTTTAAGTTATGGAAGAATTTTTATAGTGATTTATATAGTGTTATCACCAAATAATTTTATACCATCGAATATAACTTAAATATAGCTGTATACTATTGTGCCAATGTCTTAAATTTTATCATTAATGCAGCTAGAAACCAATAAGCAATATCCACTAATAGTTCATTTAACAGATGGATATCACATTACTAAATCTGATCGAGAGTTTTTTGATCGACGCCGATATAAGATATCTCATGATGACCAATTTGCAAATACCCTACAAGTCTGGACGGAATCGGATTTAAAAAATCTAGCTATTAAAAGGGTAAAGAAGATTAGAAAATATGAGTTCAGGTAAGTGTGGTCTTATGAAAAAGAATAAAAATAAGAAAAAGAAAAAAGTAAAACCTATGGATGCTTGGGTTGAAACGAATAGAGAAAGAATTGCTCTTAATCCAGGGATTCAAAAGCTTTTTAGAATAAAAGATGAAGATGCTTTAAATAATGTATCTAAAGCGTTGGAAAATAAAGAGAGGATAAAAACAGGGGCGCTAAAAGGCTTAGAGCCATTTAAGACAAGATATAATGAAAAAGAGATATATGAATTAGCAAAAACATTAAATTGGAATGGTAAGGGCACTGAATCCAATCCTATTATAATTGAAAGCATAGATGGTTTACCCAAGATATTTTCGATAATAGCCGATCTGCATATAAAAATCAAAGATTGCACTTTCGACCATATCATTCTGTATACCTGTCAAAATATTTCGATTGAACACTGCTCTTTTAATACTCTTGGAGTTTTTAAAAGCTCCAAGATTCTTATTAAAAACTGTAAACTTTCCAATTTAAATCTTGAATATTCTAATGGTAATAATTTCTTAGAATGCTCAATCCAGGAAGTGAAAATTGTAAAAAGTCAAGCGAATGTTTTTGAAAATTGTGAACTTATCAATGATGTAGCAAAATTAATACAGGAAAGTCATTATGAGCTTGCTAATCTGGTAAAACAATTACCTTATATTATAGTAGCAGCTGCATTTGGAATTACTGTTTTTGCATTTATAGATATCTATAATTCAACGCCATTCGGACTCTACTGGTATCTCTCACTTACTACTTTCTTCTGTTTCATTGCTCTCTATATTA
>CAYNEU010000797.1:0-1787 GCA_964396275.1 uncultured archaeon
GATTTAATAAATCTTACAGTATATTACAGAGATAATGAGTCAAAACTCCATATCCCAGGTGCAATAGTTGATCTAGTAGGAAGGGGACAGTTAAACGAAACAAACGATTATTATAATATAACTATAAATGCTGCCGATTTAAATCAAGGAATTACTATTTTAACAATATTTGCACAATTAGTTAATTATCAACCCCAATCTATTCAGTTTTTTGTTAAAGTTGTCGAGAGAGCCACAAATATACAAATATTCTTAAATAATGAAGATAAATCTCTTGATCCTACTTTTAGTCTTACGATTGGACAAATGTTGAATATAACTGTAAAATATACAGATAATAAAACTGGTAATCATATTAATACAGCAATCTTACAAATAATTGGACAAGGATTTACGATAAATTTTAGTAGAGATGATATTTTGGGACAACATTCTATAATCCTTGATACTAAAGATTTGGGTATTGGTGTTAAATTATTTTCAATTGTAGCACAAGCTAACAATTACCAGATTAAAACAATAGATCCAAGAATTACAGTAAACAGAATTTCAGCAAAAATTAGAACATTATCAGGAGAAACTCAAATAGAAGCTGAAATAGGGGATGATATATTATTACAAGTAATCTTAAACGATACTATTTTTAGTGCTGAAATACCAGGAGCAATGGTAACATATAATTGGGCTTATGGCCTAGGAGAACTCGAAGGTCCTGATATTGATGGTACTTATGAGATTCTATTAGAAAATGTACGAGAGGGGATTCATACTATAACTATAAATGCTTTTGCAGGGGATAATTACGATTTTGAGAGCTATGTAATTACTTTAGTTGTAACAGCGCCTACAGTGAGTCCTGGTCCTGATTGGAGTTGGTTAGTTTATGTATTAGTTGGAGCTATTGCAGGTCTTACAGTGGTTTTTACTCTATATCAAACGCACTTTAAATATCCTCCGATGGTTAGAAAAATAAGAAAATTAAAGAAAAAAGTGAAAAAAGCAAAAAAGACAAAACCTATCTTAGTAAACAAAAGAGATGAGATTATTAATAGTGAACTTCAAAATCAAATAAAAGGTGTACAATATGATGTTATTCAACCTGAGCAAGTAGATATGATTGAAAAAGTACCCTTTAAAGAAGGAGGAGAAGAGTAAATGGCGCATGGATTTATTATAACTGAATGGACTGAGGACCAAGGGTTAATTATCAAACTAAGTTATCCAGAAAATCTTAATACAGATTTAGATGATATGATGCGTATCTTTTATGCTCATATTACTGGTGCTGGATCGGCAGGAAATGTATTAGTGCGATTAGAAAAGGTACGCTCTAATGTTTCAAGTTATTTTACTGGTTTGGAATCTGATATGCCCGTAATGATAAATTTGATGTTAGAGCTAGGAGAAGACCCAGAGATGTTTGGTGAAACCGTACTAAAGGAAATTAATGAAGATTTGTTAGGTTATTTAAGACAAATGAACGCTATTGTATCTGAAAGTTATGAAATTGCAAAAAAGATAAAACTTTATATGAAAAACAGTTTAATTCTGTTGGATCGATTGAAAAATTTATCAAAAGAGCAAAGATTAGCACAAATATATAGTAGTGAAAAAGCTCGGACCATTCTAGAAGCCTTACAAGAAAAACCTTTATCTAGAAGGGATTTACAGGGAATTATAGAAGACAAATTAAAAAAAATTATCCCAAATATTGAATTTATCTTAGATCCATTTATTAAAACCGGTTTAATAACACAAGATTGGGTTGAGGGAAATACTGATATAAC
>CAYNEU010000798.1:0-1767 GCA_964396275.1 uncultured archaeon
TTCTTTAGCATCCAAATAAATACGTTTTATTTCTTCTAATGTTAATTCATTTTTTACTGAATTATCTTTCCAAAAACAAGACTCACAGCTACAATTACATCGTAAAGTTGTAAGGAAATGAAAAATGAATGGTTTACCTCCCTTATCTTTTGCTTGTTTTGCTGCGATGGCTAATTTAGAAAACAGTTTACCTTTTTGCCGTTTTATTTCTTTAACTGTTATTTTTTGCTCCATAAAACTCATTTAATCAGTAATTGTTTATATATTATTATTAATAAACCCGAAATAGAATGTTTATTTTATCTTAAATTTTTAATGATATAAGTAATTCTTTTCAAATATCATTTTTTTTTATATCTTATTATAATAACTAGTCTATTTCCATTTCAGGATTTAATTAGAAAAATAGAAAAAAAATTACTTTATAGTGATATGAATTGAGTTCTAGGCAAGAAGAACATATAGTAGGCGGAGGAAAGATTCGCAGTATTATTTTAGGAATGAATGATGGATTAATCTCAACATTCACATTATTAGTAGGAGTAGCAGCAGCAACTTTAGCTTCAACAGGCAGTAATGCAATAGTAGTATTAACAGGATTTGCGGCTATGGTTTCTGGAGCAATTAGTATGGGACTCGGTGAGTATATTTCGAGTAAATCTGAGTATAATTACATTAAAAATGAATTAAAAAAAGAAAGAGCAGAAATTGAACTTTTTCCCGAAGAAGAAAAAGAAGAAGTTAAGGAGATTTTTGAAAAGATGGGATTTGAGGGCGCCACACTTAATGCGTGTGTAGATACAATTACTTCAAATAAACAAGTCTGGTTGGATTTTCTAACAAAAAGTGAGTTAGGATTAGAAGAACCAGAAAATCCTATTTTGGGAGCACTATTGACATTTATTGCATTTGTTTCTGGATCTTTTTTAACACTATTTGCCTATTTTTTCAATTTGGGCTTAATTTCATTAATTTTATCCTCCCTGATCTCTTTTACATTGTTATTTATCGTGGGAGTTCTAAAGACTAGAATTACCGGAGAAAAAAAATTTAAAAGCGGGTTAGAGATGGTACTTATTGGAATTGTGGCTTTTATAGCATCATACGGAATAGGTACTCTGCTTGAGCGATTAATTACCATTGTCTAAAAAGAAAAACAAAAATATGCTAATATTCTTGGTAGAATTTTTGACTATGTTCACATATTGGACAAACTGAGGGAGGAGCTTCAATTTCGACGTTTCCACAGATCTGACATACAAAAATTTTCCTTTTCTCAATGGGCTTATTATTCTCTAAAAATTTTAAGTAATCTGTAAATAATTCAGCATGAACTTTCTCTGCTCTTCTTGCTAATGAAAAAGATAACTCAGCAACTTCAATTCCCTCTTTTTTAGAATTTTTTACGAAATTTTTATACATCTTCTTAGTTTCATATGTTTCCCCATTGATGGCATCATTTAAATTTGACTTTGTATCTTTGACGTGGCTTTTTAAATCAACTTCATTCACTTCTACGAACTCTTCTGTTTTAACACCCACATTAGTGAGAACTGCCAATGCTCTAATATGATTTTTTATATGGATCGCTTCTGCAGCTGAAATAGCTACAAACAAATGAGCAACCTCAGAAAGATTTTCTTCTCTTGCTTTTTCAGCATATAATTCATATTTTCGTTTCGCATTACTTTCTCCGTTAATAGCTTTTTTTAGATTTTCTATAACAGTTGACATTTTTTGTTCAATGTTATGAATTTAAAACCTTAA
>CAYNEU010000799.1:0-1687 GCA_964396275.1 uncultured archaeon
AGATATCAATTATGACTGTTGTATCAACAATAATCATAACTATTCTCCCCATAATTCAGAAAATTTAGATATCGATTTCATTGCATCATTTTTTTTTGTTTCGATGATCGCTTTTTCAAATTCGTCTACTACCTCAGATGAGAGATCTTTGGCAATACCAAAAAATTTTAAAGGATCTTTCTGCTGATTTGCAATCAACCGTTCTATTAATTCAGAAAAACTCTCATTAGGGCCCTTTAGCTTTTTCAAATTTTTATAAACATCATCACGAATAGAAATCATTTTTGAAGTCATATAATCAATCATTTAATGACTAAATATTTATATAAATATTTATATCGTAAGATTTAATAAATTTTTTTATTTAATAAAGAAATATTTTGATTACAAGACTAATGTTGAAAATACTATGGTACAATTAAAATTGACAACTTCATTTTAGTTAGTAAATTATTCAAAAACTTTTCCTGCTCCTCCGTGAGTTAGTTCTTCTCCTAATGCTAGTCGTACAAGATTGCTAATGATGTAGGGTTCTAATCCTTGGGCTTTTGCTCTGCCTCTAAGACCTAAAATACACACAGGGCACAAAAACACCATCGCTTCAGCTCCAGCCTCCTTCGCATCCATAATATTTTTCATCCTCCATTCTACTTCTACTTCTTTAGATACATTAACCATACCTGCTTGGGCGTTGCCACAGCAGAGAGCATCTACTCGGTCATATTTTCTATTTACTCTTTCAACTCCTATTAATTCGAAGAGTTCATCAAGAATTGTATCTTTTTCGAAAGTATATCTTGAAGCACAAGGTTGCTGGTAAGCTATTTTCATATCCAGTTTTTTTATCTGATTTTGGTGTTCCTTAACATAATCACGAAGATATTCTATTATATGAATCGGTTTGAATGGCAAGGCTATCCCGTAGTCTTTAACTTTGTTGGCTAGCATAGCGTAACAATCATCATGATAACATATAATTTCCTTAGCACCAGTCTTAGTGAGGTTATCTACGAAGGTTTGGGCATTATCCTTAACTACGCTAGGTGTTCCCGCGTGTATCAAACCAAAATAACAGAAGTAGTCTGATCCTTTTAGAAGGGTTAATCCCTCAAAGAGCTGTCCTTCAATAATTCCAGGATGCAAGTCTCCCATAACACAGAGATTCATGACAGGCTTTCCCGGTTCACCCTCTATAACTTTAGATTTCAATCGAGTACCCATCTTAAGATTAAATTGGGCTTGTTTAGTCAATTTAAAAGTTCCAGTTTCTTCCTGTCTATCGTTAATTAAATCGAAGGGATTGGCACCCTCAGGACAAAACATATTACAAGCAGCACATGTAATACAATCCGCCGTAACGGGAGTTGGCTCACCATCTATCAATTTTTTAAACTCCTTTTTCGCCTTTTCCTCAGGATATGCTAAATATGGACACTTCATTAAACACTCTCCACAAAGAGTACATTTTTCTGTATAAAACATTTTTTTAAATCCTCCTTTTAGATTTTATATAAGTCTTAATTATTTTTTTTAGTATAAAAGTTTAATATTGAGATTAGGATATTTTTAAATTTTATTCGGTTATTTCACGATAAGTTCATTTGAACTCATTCTTATCTAAAAATAGCACATAATATAGTTAAGATTTGAGTATATCATTATTCAAAATTACCTAATTAAGAGGAGA
>CAYNEU010000800.1:0-3832 GCA_964396275.1 uncultured archaeon
CGATTAAAAATTATTTAGCAATTTTATTTGCAATGATAGCTGCTGAAGACCCTGCACCAAATCCATTATCGATATTTACCACTAATAATCCTGGAGAACAAGATTGAAGCATAGTAATTAGTGCTCCCTTCCCCTTTTCACCAATCCCATATCCACTGGAGATAGGAACCCCAATAACTGGAACATCTACAAGAGCTGCAACAACGCCAGGTAATGTTCCTTCCATCCCAGCACATACTATTATTACATGAACTCCTCTTTTTATCATAACACTTAATGGAGTAAAAATTCGATGTATTCCAGCAATTCCTACATCATAGCTTGTTTCAACCCTACATCCCATCGCTTCTGCAATAACTTTCGCCTCAGTAGCTATAGGTATATCTAAACTACCTGCTGTAATAACTCCTACAATTCCTCCTTTTTTTAAAAAACTAAAGGAGACTTCTTTAATTACTATGATTTTCCCTAATTCATTTATATCGATTGAGTAGTCTTTATTTTTACTAAATTCTTCAAGGATCATATTCTTTTGTGCTTCTTGATAACGTGAAATAATAGCAAATTTTTTGGCTTTTAAAAATCCAGAGATAATGTCAATTAGTAGTTGAGGATCTTTATTTTGAGCAAAAATTACTTCGGGAATTCCTGTTCTTGTTTTCCGAAAAATATCTAATTTTGCGATATCTCCAATTTCTTCAATTAAATTCGCCTTCAATAATTTTTCCGCGTCATTTAGAGAAATTTTCTTTTCAAGTAATTTTTGGAGGATATCTTTTATCTCACTCATTTAATTTTTCCTTTGGTTAATAATGATTATATTAAAATCAATAAAAATCTATGAATTTTGTATTTTACTAATTTATGAAAAAAAATAATAACTACTCAAAATAATTATAAATTACAATTATATTAATTTTAATTCCTAATCTAAAGTGAAGACATATATGAAAATTGACTATACATCTTTCAAAGATGTTAAATTAAAAGGTAAAAAAATCTTAATGCGAGTAGATATCAACTCTAATATTGATTTAGAAAAAATGGAGATTAGAGATTCTCCCCGGATTCGTGTTCTTGTAGAAGCTCTAAATGAATATTTTAAAAAGAGTGCTGTCATTATATTAGCTCACCAATCTCGGCCCGGAGATAAAGATTTCACTGATTTAGATATACATGCGAGAGAAATTGAAAAAGAGCTTGGTCGACCAGTAAAATTTGTTAAAGATATATTTGGAGCACAAGCAATTCAGGCAATTAAAGATCTCAAACCGGGAGAGGTGTTGGTCCTTAATAATGTTCGAAAATTTGAAGGAGAAATGAAAAACTATAAGGACTTTTCTGAGGCAGAAAATACTGATATGATAAAAACCCTTTTTCCATTAGTAGACTATGTTATTGTTGATGCATTTGGAGCAGCTCATCGTGCTCATGCCTCTATTGTAGGATGGCCTAAAATGATGGCTGGACCAATAACGGATAAAGAATTAGATGCTTTGAAGAAAATAATGCAAGAGCCTGAAAGACCTATGGCTATGCTAATTGGAGGAGCTAAAGCTATAGATAAATTTAAAGCAATGAAATATAATTTTGATAATGAAAAATTGGATTATGCTCTATGTTCAGGACTAACTGCAATCTTAATTTTTGAGGCTTTAGGTAAAAATATGGGAGAACCAAACCATAAAATAATAGCTAAAGATTTGGAAGCAAATAAAGATATGATAATGGATACATATGAGAAATATAAAGAAAAGATTATTCTTCCAGAAGATTTAATTATCGATGATAATGGCAATAGAAAGACTATCAGAATAGACGAAGCGGGGTCTTATAATGCAACAACAGGTGATATTGGCCAAAAAACGGTTGATAAATTTAATGAAATCCTCATGAAGTGCAAAACAATTATCGCAAATGGTCCGCCTGGAATTTTTGAGAAAGAAGTATTTAGAAAGTCCACAAATGAAATTATAGATACTATGGTTACTGCTACTAAGAAAAATAAGGCTCTTACAATAATAGGGGGCGGTGAAATGGGTGCTGCAGCTTCAATGGCCGGTGAAGCAGATGATGTTTCATTTATTTCGACAGCAGGAGGAGCAATGCTCGAAATTCTTTCTGGAAACGATTTACCAATGATTAGAGCTTTGCGAGAGAAAAAATATTAATAATTGAATCTTTTTATTTTTTTAATTTTTTTTAAATCACGAATTTATACTAAAACTCAATAATTTTAATAAAATATTTATTTTTTACTATTATAAATTACTTACGAGTAATTGTATTATTCATTAAATTATACAAAAGGGCCCGTGGTCTAGCTCGGTATGACGTCCGCTTGACGTGCGGAAGGTCGTGCGTTCAAATCGCGCCGGGCCCACCATTAAATAATTAGGGTAACAGAAAGATGCCAATAAGAATTCGATGGACTTCAAAGGAATATTTTGCTTTCCTCTTGCTTTTATTAGGAATGAGTGGAATGTTCCAATTATTTTTTATCTATATTGGTCAATATTTCTTAGCGATGGGAAACCATATCGTAGTAATTTTAATTCCAATTGGAGTTTGGGTTGCATTATTCTATGCAACTCTTATTATATTTGAAAGCTATGCTCAAGTTGAGAGAAGAGAAAAATTG
Organism: uncultured archaeon; assembly: GCA_964396275.1. Classification (GTDB taxonomy): domain Archaea; phylum Asgardarchaeota; class Lokiarchaeia; order Sigyniarchaeales; family SOKP01; genus Loki-b32. The sequence goes on from CAYNEU010000800.1 coordinate 2,642, forward strand.
AGGTCTCGATTTCTTAAATCAAATATCAAGAGTTCTACTCTAAAGAGATTTTTAAGTGCTCCAATAACTAAACCATTATTAATGATTCTCATCTTTTTTAGCATTTTTTTCTTTAGTATTTTCTCTATCTCTATATTATTCTTAGATAATACTATAGCATTTTTAACAGCAGAAATTCTAAGTGCGATATTTTGTCTACTTATTGCAAATTTAATAGAGAAAAATTACGGTCGAGTTAAAAGATATTAGACCTATGCTCTAATTTAATCTACCTATTATTTTAGAGCAAATTTATTAAGTAATAATACAACATTTGTTATATAAAAATAAGATTGTAAAAAATCAATCTTCTAAATGTAATTCTATTCAATTACTTTTTTGCAAAACATGGCGAGAATCGAAATACGCTGTCCAATTTGTGCGCAATGGGAATATATAGAGATTGCAGATGATGCTACCAAAAATGTTGCAAAAGGTCTTTTAGCGATTAACATTGCAGCGGGAATGATATGCGAACATTCGTTTATTGCATATGTAGATAAAAATTTAACTGTGAGAGATTGTTTAGTAGCTGACTTCAAAATCGAACTACCAGAAAGTACCCCCACAGCAGATAACAAAGTAACTATTACTCCAGAAACTGAAACTATTAAATTTGATTTAATTAAGTTAAATATTCCTGATATATTAATGGTGAACGTTATCAAATCCATCTTTTTAGGAAAGAAAGTAGTAATACTTTCAGATCATGAATTCCTCCATAATCACTTTATAAATTTCTTTAAATCAATAATGGAAAATACATTTAAATTTGATTTAATAATTATTTCGGAGATAGAATATAAAAAAAAAAAGAATGAATACAAGGAACGTCTTGTATTTAAGAATCGTGAAATAGTTAGAGATAAGGAAAAAATTATTAATCCGAAAAAGTTAGAATTCGAGAAAGCAATGGTACAAAAGTTCATTAATGAATATGATTTAATGGCGGGGGTTATCATATTAAGAAACGAAATAAAAAAATGCTATGAGTTTTCTAAATCCATAGCTGAACTAATTCAAAATAGAGAAGGAAAAGCAATAACATCTAAATTAATTATTGATCATATCTTAGAACAACACGGGGAACGAATACAAAAACCCTTTGTATCTTCTTTAATTGACATTATTCATTACTATTTTAAAGTCGAA
>CAYNEU010000801.1:0-4605 GCA_964396275.1 uncultured archaeon
CATTTGAAAATTTAGGTAAAAATTTTGCTTACCTACTTAAAAAACTTAATCCATAACTTTTTTCATATTTTTATTAACGTTTTTCTTATTTTTTCTCAAAAGTAAAATTACTAATCCAGCAAATGTAAGACATTTAATTCCTACACCTATTACTAGTACGATTCTTAAATCAGAATCATTGACAGATGTTATAGATAAATATCTTTTCATCATGTTAAAAATTTCTGTTTTATCAATGACACGAGGATTATTAAATCCAAAGAAGGTTGTCCTGATCTAAATCTTGAAAAAATGAAAAAAGAACTCGAACTAAGAAATATTAATATTAAGCAAGAAAAGTTATGATACTATTTTTCTTTTTAGCTTTAACTATTAAAATATACTGAATCCTTAGAAAAAATGATTCTTTTATGTTATAACTTTTGATAAATAAGTCTAATTCCTCATTTAGATCTCCAATAGTTATATATTTCCATAAATAGTAATGATATTATAAGACTGGTTTTTATAGAAAAATCACATTTTATACTACATAGCAAGTTTTGAAAGGTATGAATGAAAAATTAAACGTCTTATTTATCATAACTGACGCAATGCGCGCAGACCATATGAGTTGTGCTGGTAATCCAACAGTTAGGACTCCTAACCTTGATAAATTAGCTGCAGAAGGCGTTAGATTTACGAATCATTTCTGTACAAACCCTATCTGTATGCCAAATAGAGCAACTATGATTACAGGTGTATATCCAAATGTACATGGTGTAAGAAGTAATGGTATCAATCTACGACAGGATATTCCAACGATAATTCAGACTCTTAAGAGAAGAGGATGGTATACAGCAGCTTTTGGAAAAATACATCATCAATATTGGTTAGGGCCATTTAAACATAGGAGTAGATCTGCAGAAAGTCTCACTGATTGGGCTCTTTATAGAGATAAAAGCTATCCAGTTAGAGAAAACTTTCCAATACCTTATTATGGCTATGAAGAAGTTGAAGTAATATCTGGAAATGGATCTGTCTGTGCAGGACATTATTTAGAATGGTTAGAGGAAAGAGCTCCTGAAATTGCTGAAGATATGAAGAAAAGAGTTATGAATTATGATAATCTTTTTAGTCTTTTTTGTGATGCGATACCTAAAGAATTGTATAATACTACTTGGGTTAAAGATAGGACCTTAGCATTTCTCGAGAGGTACAATAAAGGAAATTATGGAAATAAGCCCTTTTATTTACATTGTTCATTTCCTGATCCACATTATCCATTATATCCTCCTAGAAGATATCAATCTATGTACAAACCAGAAGATATAAGCATTCCAGCAAATTTTGATGATATTGCTAATTTATACAACCATGAATTCTTAGGTTACCATTTGAAAAATCCTCCTTTTAAAAGGGCTTTCTTACGTGAATCTACGGAAGAGGAAGTCCGTAAGATAACAGCATTAACATATGCAGCAATAGGATATGTGGATTATAGTATAGGGCAAATACTAGCCTCATTGGAAAAATCGGCACTTTCAGATAATACTATAGTAGTCTTTACTAGCGATCATGGGGATTTAATGGGTGATCATGGGCTCTTATTTAAGGGTCCTTGTCCTTTTAATGGTGTATTACAACTACCCTTAATTTGGAAAGTGCCAGGATTAACTAATCCCGGAGACGTGTCTGGGTCACTAGTCAGTTCAATCGATTATCCAAAAACAATTTTAAATCTTTTAGACATACAGGAAAGATATCATCCTCCTGAAATGCAAGGTTATGACATTTCTCCTATTTTAAAAGATCCTGATAAGAAGATAAGAGATAGTATTTTAATTGAGAATGATGAAGAAGTAGGTACTCTTAAAGCAAGATTACGTCATTTAATAACCGAGAATTATAAATTGACTATATATAATAGTCTAAGTAAGTTTGGTGATATTTATGATCGAAAAAATGATCCTCATGAATTAAATAATTTATGGTATAATGAAAATTTTAAGGATAAACGATTTGAATTAGTAAATAAATTATTACACGAAAATCTTAAAGCTCAAACCTATTATCCTAAACGTATAGCTGGAACATAACAAGAATGAAAAGATTCTCTAAAATAATTATAGAATTAATTTGAATTTTAAACAGAAATGAAATCTTTTGATTATTATGAGTGAAAGAATGAATGTTTTATTTATCATTACTGATCAACAAAGATATGACCATCTGAGTTGCTCTGGAAATCAAATTTTGAAGACCCCAAATATTGATAGATTATCAAGTGAAGGCGTACACTTTACTAATGCTTTCTGTACTAATCCTATGTGTATGCCTAATAGAGCGACATTATTAACGGGAGTATATCCAAACGTTCATGGAGTTCGAAGCAACGGAATGATTCTGTCTAAAGATGTTCCTACAATTACTCGAACACTCGTAAAGAAAGGATGGTATACTGCAGCATTTGGAAAATTACACCATCAATTTAATGTGGCACCTTACAAACGCTACGATAAATCTACAGAACATTTTCAAGATTGGGTATTTCCCCAAGAAGGCAATTATCCTGTACGTGAAAACTTTCCTATTCCCTATTATGGATACCAAGAAGTTGAAACAGTATTGGGTCATGGTGCATGTTTATGTGGTCATTATTTGGATTGGTTAGAAGAAAGGTCACCCTTCCAGGTAGAGAAAATGCGAGAAAGATGGAAAAATATAGATAATTTCTTTTCTGTATTTACTGAACATGACTTACCTGTAGAATTATATTCTAGTTCATATGTAACCGAAAGAACAATTGCCTTTCTAGAAAGACATGCAAAGGGGGAATATGGGAACAAACCATTCTATGTCCACTGCTCTTTCCCTGACCCTCATCAACCAGTATGGCCTCCAGGTAAATATAAGGACATGTATAATCCTGAAGATATTGAGTTACCTAAAAGTTTTAATAATCTTGAGAAATTAAGGAATCACCCATATTTAGCTCCATATATTAATGTAATGCCTGGAGCCATGTTAAGAGAAACTACAGAGGAAGAGGTAAAACAATTTATCGCTTATACTTATGGAACAATTTCCCTAATAGACGATTGCGTAGGCCAGATTTTAGCATCTCTTGAAAAACTAGGGTATGCTGATAATACAATAGTAATATATACTAGTGATCATGGAGATTTGATGGGTGAACATGGAATGCTTTTCAAAGGTCCATCAACCTATATGGGAGTTTTTCATATACCAATGATATGGAGGGTACCAGGACTTACAAAACCAGGAGTAACTAATTCTTTAATGAGTTCTATTGATTATCCTAAGACTATTTTAAATCTTCTAAGAATAAAAAAAAGTCAACAACCCCCTGATATGCAAGGATATGATATGACTAGCGTTTTAAAAGAACCTGAAAATCATAAATTACAGCCTAGGGATTGCTGTTTAATAGAAAATGATGAGGAAGTTGGAATAATAAATGTAAGATTAAGACACTTAATAACAGAGGACTATAAATTAACCATTTATGAAGGATTAAACGATTTTGGTGAAATTTATGATCGTAAAAAAGATCCCTATGAATTAAATAATCTATGGAATGATATTAGTTTAAGAGATAAACGATTTGAACTTGTGAATAAACTATTACAAGAAAATTTAAAAGCTCAGACAAGATATCCAAAAAGAATTGCTGGAACCTAATTTTTTTTATAGTTTTAAATAGATGAAAAGGCTATATTTAACCATTAAATATAATAAATTTCTATAGAGAGGCTTTAAAATGAGTGAAGAAAAATCTTATTCAAAAGGTATTTTAATGGTTGTTATGTTAGCGGCAATAATTGCTTGGATGCATGATGGATATTCACTAGTCCTAATAAGTACTCTTGCTCAAAGATTAAAAGATTATTTTAGTGTAGGAGATACTGCGATTGGATTAGTTATTTCATTACAATTTGTTTGCACTGTACCGGGAGCAATACTATTTGGTGAAATTGGTGACAGATTTGGCAGAAAAAAAGCTTTGATTTTGTCAATTGCATGGGATGCTATTTTTTCAGCTTCTACAGCTTTTGTTCCTCGCAATAGTTTTCTTCTTTTTGCAATATTACGTATGCTTTCTGGATTAGGAGTTAGCTGGGGGATTTCATTTTCGATAATTTCTGAGTATTTTACAACTAAAAGAAGAGGAGCAGCAGGAGGTTTAGTTCATTCTACTTTTGTAATTGGTTATATTGCTGCTATTCTCACAACAATGTTGATTGGACCTTTAGGATGGCAATATTGTTTTCTTACTGCTTTATTCCCTATACCCTTTCTCATTCTATTTTGGTTTGCTCTACCTGAATCAGAAATTTGGTCAGAGTACGACCAGATAACTAAAGAGAGACAAGTCAAACAAAAAATAAGAATAAGGGAAGTCTTTGGCAAGAAATGGCTCAAATTAACGATTCTATTGACAATCCTTTTCTGGTTTGCAGAAACAGCATACCATACTTTAGTAGATTTTGCGCCAGTATTTTTTGAATATTTATTTACCAGTTCAGGTGCTGCAAATCCTGAAACTAGTGCTTTACTTATCATGTTAATCTATATGGTGATTGCTGCTGTAATGTTGTTTTC
>CAYNEU010000802.1:0-1817 GCA_964396275.1 uncultured archaeon
AATTACAAAAGAATGAAGAAATTATTAGCAATACAACTATCAAGTTCTTTAATTTGTGGGGCATTAAAGATTTCATTTTAAATGCCTCCATTTTAAGTTAATTAGAGTAATTGCAAATGTGTATAAAAAAGTTTTCCCATAAATCAAAAACTATATACACTTTTATAAAAAATATCCAATAAGATAAAGCTGTATCTAATAGAGGATTAATTAATAAAAGTAAAAATCCTATAGATTCTTTATATCGACTCATCAAGACTAGCTTTATCATTTGTCGATGATTATATATTTTTATTAAGATATTATCTTATTATGGAGAAAAAGATTACTCAATTACTCGATGAATTTTTAGAGCAGTTAAGAGGTACTGAATATTTTTCCAAGATAGAGTTTATAATCTTGTATGGCTCTTCTCTTGGTTTATATCGTTTAGATGATAGTGATATTGATATTTGTTTATATATTGACGACGAGAAAAAAAACCTCTCTAAAATTCGTTTAGAATTATTGAAAAAGTTTAATGAAAATTTTGATATTCAGATGTTTCAATTACTTCCGTTATTTGTCCAGATAGAGATATTAAAAGGTAAAATTCTTTATGTAAAAGATGAAGATAGGATATATGAAATTGCTAATGAAACAATAGAAGAATACGAAGAATTTTATCCATTTTATTTAGATTATATCAATCGGTAATAAATTTGAGAATTAAAATTATTAAAACCAAACTTAAAATTATTGAAGAAAATATTCAGTTAGTAAAGGATAATCTTCCTGATGATTTAAATGAATTTAAAGCATTGGGTCTTGTTAAGGATGGTATTTATAAAAGAGTTGAAAATTCAATTCAAGAGGTTATTAATATTTGCTCTATTATAAACTCTGATTTAAAATTAGGGATTCCCTCCAATAGAGATGATATTATAATTTCTTTAATTAATCACAATATTATATCACAAAATTTAGCTGAAAAAGTTAAGGAGATGAAAGGATTTAGGAATTTTTTAGTGCATCGTTATGGGACGATTGATGATAAAGTTGCATTCATAGATATTAAAAAAGGACTGCTTGATTTCAACTTATTTAAGAAAGAGATTCTGAATTTTTTAAGAAAATATGAGTAAATCTCTACTATTTCTGTTAAGAAATCTTTAAATATTTAATTTTCCTTCGACCGATTAAGGCAATCAAGACTAATTTTTAATCCGGATTCGAAAATAACGATATACAGAGATCATTTCCGATTTCAGATATTAATAAGATTAGGAAAAATTCAATAATTTCTAAAGAATAAACCTAATCCTAGTTTTTCTTAATTTTTAATTGAAAAAAGTATATAAGATTGTTCATTCTTCTTAAACCTACATATGAGTCAAACAAAGTTAAAAGTTATAGCGTATTCTGATTATATTTGTCCGTTTTGTTATATCGGATATCATCGAATAGAACAACTCAAAAAAGAGTATAATCTTGCTGTTGAATGGAGACCGTTTGAGATTCATCCCGAAACACCAAAGGGAGGGGCTTCAATTGAAGAATTGCCTTTTCCTAAGGGATATTTAGAGATGGCATTCGCTAATGTTAAACGTCTTGCGGATGAGGATGGTATAACACTTAACTTTGCAGAAAAATTACCAAATTCACGATTAGCTCTCTCTATTTCTGAATTTGCTCGGAAAAAGGGAAAATTTGAAGAATTTCATAAATTAGTACTAGAAGCTTATTGGTTAGAAGGAAAAGATATTGGAGATAAAGGATTTTTATTAGATCTTGCTGAATCGATTGGATTAAATAAGAATGAGATAGAAATTTACTTG
>CAYNEU010000803.1:0-9588 GCA_964396275.1 uncultured archaeon
TCTTAATTATTAAATAAATTAGTTTTGATTATCATAATTTGATTAAAGTGCTCTCAGATAAAGAACAGTTAGAACTTAAAGATGCTCACACAGATAAGGAGTTAAAGCAAAATTTCAAAAAAATTGCTTCAAGAAATCCTGATGTTTATTTTCCTACTACTGAACTCAGAGAATTAGGATATATGAGAAAAAAATGTGAATCTTGTAGCACTTTTTTCTGGACTACACTTAAAAACAGAGAAGTATGTGGAGATCCCGCATGTTCAGGAGGATTTCAAGTTGTCATTGATAATCCTTCGAAGGTGAAACTTTCATTTATAGGAGTTTGGGAGAAGATTGTTGAGATTTTAGAACCTAGAGGATACGTCCCTATTAGGAGGTACCCCTGTGTAGCTAGATGGAATCCTACTTCAGAATTTACAATAGCATCCATATCTGCCTTCCAACCATATGTAATTACAGGTGAAGTTGAACCTCCTGCAAAGAAACTTGTTATCCCTCAATTCTGTTTGAGGTTTAACGATATTGAAAACGTAGGTGTGACATCTGCGCATAATACAGGATTTGTTATGATAGGTCAACACGTATTTGTACCGCCTAAAGAGTGGAATCAGGGAGAACTTTTTATGGATATACATGATTTTATTCATGAGGGTGTAGGATTACCAAAAGAAGAAATAACTATTCACGAAGATTCATGGGCAGGTGGGGGTTCATTTGGATGTAGTCTTGAATTCTTTAGTAGAGGGGTGGAACTATTTAATCAAGTTTATACAATGTTTGAACAAACTCTTGAAGGACCCCGCGAGCTTAAGCTTAAAGTCCTTGATATGGGATTAGGCCAAGAGCGAGTAGCATGGTTCTCTCAAGGGACTCCTAATATGTACGAGGCTATCTTTCCTTATGTTCTATCTAAATTAAGGGAAATCACTAAAATTGATTTAGATTTAGAATTATATAATCGCTTTTCACAATATTCAGCTTATCTTAACGTGGATGAAGTAGATGATATGGATGAGGCGTGGAATCGCGTGGCAAAAGAATTAAAGATCGGGATGAAGGAACTGAAGCAGAAAATCTTACCAATGACAGCTCTTTATTCCGTAGCTGAGCATACCCGTAGTTTACTTTTTGCTATAACAGACGGAAAACTTCCTTCAAATGTTGGCGGAGGATACAATTTAAGGGTAATATTTCGACGAGCTATAAGTTTTATTGATAAATTCAATTGGGATATTGATATGGCTGATGTGTGTGCTTGGCATGCTAAAGAATTAGAGGGTATTTTCCCTGAAGTTTCAGAACATTTAGATGAAATTCGTGAAATCTTAAGTGTTGAAAGAGAGAAATTTTATTCTACTAAGAAAAAAGCTGGTAAAATTTTAGAGAAATTAATGAAAAAAGGAGAAATATCTACTGAAACTCTTATAGAACTATATGATTCTAATGGTATAAGTCCAGACATGGTAAAAACTGCAGCAAAAAAATATGGTATAAAAATTAACATCCCAGATGATTTTTATAATTTAGTAGTCGAAAGACATGAAATAACTGAGCAAGTCCATGCTACAGTAAAAGAAGTTGAATTAGATTTAGAGGGAATTCCTGAAACAAAATCACTTTACTATTATGACTATACCAAGACTTCTAATGAAGCAAAAGTATTGAAAATCATTGATAAAATGGTAGTCTTAGATAAAACAGTAACGTATCCAACTTCGGGAGGGCAACTTCATGATATAGGCACGATTAATGGACAAAAATTCTCTGATGCTTTTAAACAAGGCAACTATACGATTCATGTTTTAGATGAAAAACCTAATTTTAAGGTGGGAGACATCGTTAAAGTTGAAGTTGATAAAGATTGGCGTACTCAACTCTCCCAACATCACACTGCTACTCATATTTTGAATGCTGCGGCAAGAGACATTTTAGGAAGCCATGTAAATCAAGCTGGTGCTAAAAAAACACTTAAAAGTTCTCATTTAGATATAACTCATTATGAACAAATTCCAGGAGATAAACTTCTTGAAATTGAAAAGAAAGCAAATCAGATAGTTGAAGAAGGAATAGATCTTAATCTCAGCTTCATCCCTCGTGCTGAAGCAGAACAAAAATATGGAATGACGATTTATCAAGGAGGAGCTGTCCCAGGAAAAAATTTAAGAATCGTTGAGATACCTGGGGTTGATGTTGAAGCTTGTGGGGGCACACATCTAAATAATACTTCAGAAACAGGTTATATCCATATTACTAAATCACAAAAGATTCAGGATGGAATAGTCAGGCTTACTTTTGTAGCTGGAGAGGCTACAAATAAATTAAAAGAAAAACATAAAAGAATTCTTAATGAATTAAAAGATATTTTAAATGTTGATCGCAAGCAACTTGTTGGACGTGTAAAAGAATTACTTGAAAAATGGAAAAATGTAAATAAAGCTTTAAAAACTGGTAATGTTGATGAGGGTGATTTACAATTAACCTCCACTAAAACATTTGAAGGTGATGCTTTATCAGAAATTTCACAATTTTTAAGTACTAAAAAAGATGATGTATCAAATAAAATTCAAAAACTATACAGTGAATGGAAAGAAGGAAAACAAAAGTTAATTACAATCAAGGACTTGTTTAGCGATGAGGCAATTGAAAAACGGATAGAAAATGCTCAATTGTATCACAATGCTAAGTTAATTTTTGAATCTACAGAAGATTTAACTCAAAATGATGTAAAAAATTTAAGTCAAAACATTTTAAAGAAAGATCCTAATACAATTACATTTATATCAAATCAAAGTGAAAAAGGTATAATGCTTATGGGTATGTCAGGGAGTAAATCATCAATGGAATCAGATATTAATATCGGTAATATTGTAGCAGCAATAAAAAAGCATTACAATGGAAAAGGTGGAGGAAAAGACGATTTTGGCCAAGTATTAATAACAAAAAAAGGAATTACCTCAGCAGAAGTATTACAATATATAAAAAACAATTATTTCAAAGACAAAGATAAATAAATAACAGACCTTTTGATTTAAGAGTTAAAAACAATAAGCCCTACTCTTTAGTTAAATAGTAAAGATATAAATAATTATTGAATAAAATACTAATATTATAATATCGAAAGTTTAATCTTAATTTTAAAATTTGATCTAAAAATCTACATATTTGAGATAAATAATATGATTGAATTAGAAATTGATAAAGAGCTTGAAAATTTCAAAGATCAGTTAAATTTACTGGCAATGATATTTGATACTCGCAGAAAAATGCGTAGAGAGATATATAATGAAAAAACCGGCTTCATCTTTAATGCCAAGTATCAATTTACAACTAAAGATGATGCATTTAACGTTCACGTGATTTTTAAAGATGGAAAGATGACTGTGGCAGATGGAAAAATTGAAGATCCCAATATCACTATATATTATAAGGATAAAGAGACTTTGGCAAATCTCTATAGCAAAAGTGCTGAAGAATCGCTTGATTATCTTTTAACAAACGAGATGGGATATATTGGAAACATGTCTTACCTTACCAAGTTTTCTTATCTCACATCGCTCGTTATGGGAGCTAAGATCAAGGATTATAAAGGTCCTGAAAACCGAATAATATATCCAATTGAGAATATTGATAGTGGAGAAAAGAGTAGAAGGCTTAAGAATGAAAGTTTGAATCGAAAGGTTGATAAAGTTGATGTATTAGAAGATCCTTATCTAGCAAAATATTCTTTGGAGGATTTTCCACGTTTAAAATATTTAAAAGACCGTCGTTTTGCCTTAAAACCGGCAATATGTGTTGAAAGGGCTAAATTAGTAACACAGTATCATAGGGAGAATGGGTTCGAGGAAGATAGTTCTGGAAATCCACTAAATTCAGAATTACGACAAGCAGGAGCAGTAAATTACATAATGTCTAATAAAAGACCTATAATTCATGATAGACATCTAATTGCTGGGTCTACTACATCAAAAGAAGTTGGGATCCCTTTGTATCCGGAACTTATTGCGACAGCTATTTGGCCTGAATTGAAAACAATTGGTGAACGAGAGCTAAATCCTAACGATATTTCCGACAAAGATGCAGATATTTTAAGTTTAGAAGTTTTTCCTTATTGGATGGAACGGAACGTGCGAGAATACTGTCGTACAAAATTCAATAATCCCAAATCTCAAGCATTAGAAGAAGGCTGGGTATTTTATTTTATGATGAAAACCAATGCTATCAGCCATACAGTCCCGGGTTTTCCAATGGTTATAAATAAAGGATTAGAAAGTGTAAAACATAAAGCTGAAAAATTAGAAAAAGAAGCTGATTCAAAAGAGAAAAAAAATTTCTATAAGGCAATTCAAATAGCGATAGATGGTGTTTTAACATATTCTAAAAATCTGAGTGAAGAAGCAATAAGAATTACTGAATCTTTGGATCCAAATGAACCAGCACAAGCAAAAAGAATTGATGAATTAAAGGAGATTTCTAGAATTTGTGCAAAAGTACCAGGAAAACCAGCAGAAACGCTTCAAGAAGCAATCCAATCTATTTGGACGAGTTTTGTTTGTTTACATTGTGAAAATGCTAATTCTGCATTATCAATTGGTAGACTTGATCAAATGCTCCAACCATTCTTTTTAAAAGAGATTGAGAAAGCTATAACTGACAATGAAAAAGAACAAATCATAAGTAAGGCAATTGAGTTAGTCGGATCCTTGTTTATAAGAATTAACGATCATGATCCACTAATGCCAAATGTGGGGTGGAAGCTTTTCGGAGGTAGTTCTTCAGATGATACGGTGACAGTTGGAGGTGTTGATAGAGAAGGAAATAACGCCGTGAATGATATGAGCTATATTATTTTAAAGACAAATGAGATGCTTGGTTTCCAAGATCCTAATATGAATGCTCGATATTATTCTGGAGTTAATTCAAAGGAATATTTACGGCGTTTAACTGAAGTAAATGTGAACATGGGGGCATCTCCAAGCATTCATAATGATAGAACTATGATTGAAGCCTTAGTTCACGAAGGTTTTGCTATAGAAGATGCTAGAGACTGGGCTGCAACTGGATGTGTTGAGCCTACAATTGTAGGAAAACATTATGGTCATACGAATTGCATGCTTTTGAATCTGGTGGCTCCCTTAGAAATGGCATTAAATAACGGAATTATTCCATTGACCGGAGAAAAAATGGGAATTGAAACTGGTGATGTTCGTATCAATTTTATAACATTTAACGATTTTCTAAATGCTTATAAAACTCAACTTAAATATTTAGCAGAGCAATCAATTGAAATTAATAATTTCCTCGGGGAATCACATAGAGATATACATCCAACGCCACTTTTATCAGGTTTTTACGAAGGTCCTTTAGAAAAAGGTAAGGATCTCATTAATGGCGGCGCTGTTTATAATACCTCGGGAGTTGCACTGGTGGCACTTACGGATGTAATTGATAGTTTATTGGTCATTAAGGATTTAATCTACAATAAAAGTGAATTCAATTTTGCTACATTAAAGGATGCTATTGATAATAATTTTGAAGGTTACGAATCAATCTTACATAAAATAGAACAAGTTCCCAAGTTTGGTTCAGGTGAAGATGGTACAATTGAAATGGCTCAAGATATAATTAATTTTTGTTATGATATCTACAATTCTGCTAGAAATTACAGGGGTGGTAAATATCTTGTGGGCTACTGGTCAATAAGTTATCATACTGGATTTGGAATGCTCACTGGGGCTTTACCCTCAGGTCGAAAGAAAGGAAAAGCATTGACTCCTGGATTAACTCCCGCATCTGGTACCACTGATATCTTACTTCCGAGCATTCAAAGTGTTGCAACTTTAGATTACTTAAAAATGGCAAATAATGCTTCATATAATGTGAAACTTGTTCCCCATCCAGGTGATAACCATAAAGAAACACTAGATCTTTTCACGAGCTATGTCCAGAGCTTTTTTGATCTAAATGGAATGCAATGGCAATTTAACGTTATATCTTCGGATACAATGAGAGATGCGATGGCTAATCCGATTGATTATAGATGGCTCCTAGTTAGAGTCTCAGGATATAATGCCTACTTCACAAAACTAAATAAAAATATGCAATTAGAATTAATTGAAAGACATGAATATCATTCAAGATAGCAAAGATACTATATTTTTATTTTTTAATTTTTATTTCTTGAAATAATGACAGAAAAAACACTTATAGTAGACATTAAAAGAAATGCCCTAGATGATGGTCCAGGAATAAGAACTCTTATCTTTTTTAAAGGTTGTCCTCTTTCTTGCATTTGGTGTCAAAATCCAGAAGCAAAATCTCCTTTTCTAGAGCTCTATTTTGATGAGGAATTGTGTGTTGAATGTCGTAAATGTTTAGAAGCATGTGCTCAAAATGCCATTAAATTTGATTATAAGTATCGTGTCGACCGAAATATATGTAACCTATGTGGATGTTGTATAGATCTTTGTCCTAATAATGCTTTAAAATTTGTAGGTAAAATTTATACAATTAAAGAATTAATGAATTTAATTTTAAAAGATAAAGTATTTTATGATAATTCTGGTGGAGGAGTCACCCTTTCTGGAGGAGAACCTCTGTACCATATGGATTTTGTTCATAATCTACTCAAAGAACTTAAAAAAGAAGAGATCCATATATGTATTGAGACGTGTGGGTTTTATAATAAAAATAAATTTGATGAGCTGATACAACCTTATGTTGATTTAATTTATTTTGATTTAAAAATTTCAGATCCTAATCTCCACGCTCAATATTGCAAAGTTTCTAATGATCGAATTTTGGAAAATTTTGAAATTTTAATTAATAAACAAAATCTAGAAGTTCTACCAAGAATCCCCCTAATTCCTAATATAACGGATACATCAGAAAATTTAAGTAATTTAGCACGCTATTTAAAAACTCTCCATATAAAGAGAATAGGTTTTGTACCATACAATCCATTATGGATATCCAAACCAGAAAAAATTGGTATCAAACCTTTATACTATCATTCCGAATGGCTTTCTAATAAGAAAAAAGAGCAAATTAAATCATTTTTTTCTGATTTTGATTATAATGATTTTTAAATCTTAAAATAAAATGAAGTAGTTTCATTATCAACTATTAAAAACTATTTAATATGATTAAATCTAATAGAATTATTAGCAGATTTTTAATTAGAAGGATGAATTATTTATGGGAAAAATATTAAGAATTGATTTAGAATCTAAAAACTTCATTATAGAAATTGTTGATCCTGAATTAGAAGAAAAATATATTGGTGGGGCTGGAGTAGCCGCAGCAATCTTTATCAAAGAGGTTCCTCCCGATATTGATCCGTATGATGCTCAAAATCTCCTTATCTTCTCTTTAGGCCCAATCTGTGGAACTTCAATACCATATTGTGGTAGACATTTTGTTATGGCAAAATCCCCATTAACCAGAATTTTAGGTGAATCTTCTGCTGGCGGCTTTTTTGGAAATGAACTAAAGAAAGCAGGTTATGATCATATTATCATTAGCGGAATAAGTGAGACTCCTGTCTATTTATGGATTCATAATGATAATGTTGAAATTCGAGACGCTACAAAATTATGGGGAAAACGAACTCGAGAAACAGAAGATTTGTTGAAGAAAGACATTGGTGATGAAAAAGTAATAGTTGCTTCAATAGGACCAGCAGGAGAAAACCTTGTTAAATTCGCTTCAATAATGAGTGAAAAAGGTCATGCTGCGGGACGTTGTGGCATGGGTGCAGTAATGGGTAGTAAGAATTTAAAGGCAATAGTTGTACGTGGTACTAAAGATGTACCTATCAATAATAAAGATAAATTAATGGAGGTGGCACAAAGAATAAGAACAATAGCAAAAACAGCACCTTTATCTGTAGTTATGCATGATGTAGGTACTCCTGGACATATGGATAATTACGTTAGTGCGGGAGATGTACCGATTAAGAATTTCACACTAAGTCGATGGAAAGGAACAAAAAAAATTGGATTTTATTCACTAAAAGATAGCTATGAAATACAACATTATTCTTGTTTCAATTGTTGGACTGCTTGTAGAGGAAAAATTAAGTTTAATAATGAATGGGTTGAATGGCCTGAATACGAATTCTTAGCAATGATGGGTTCTAATTTATTCGTGGAAGATTTAGAAGCTTTAGTTAGATGGAATATTATGGTTAATGATTTGGGGATGGATTGTATTTCTCTTGGTGGAGTTCTCGGAGTTTTTCTTGAGGTGGTAGAGAGAAAATTAATTGAAATTGATTGTAATAAGCTAGGATTTGAAAAAGATCCCGAAAAAGATCAATATAATATTTGGAGTACCACTTCTGCAATTGAAAATTTAATCGAGTTAATTGCATTTCGAAAAGGAATTGGGAATGATTTGGCTGATGGTGTTCGGTTATTTTGTCAAAATAATAATTTACCAGATGATCTTAACATACAGGGAAAGGGTCTTGAAGTACCTGCTCATGAACCTCGTTCGAACAATTTAACAGCATTAGATCTGGCCACTTCTTCTCGTGGAGCATACCATGGTTATGAACCCTTTCACTTATCATTTGCTACACACTTCAAAAAGGAATTAGGACTTACTGAAAGAATTGATCCATTTTCTGGAGGTGAGGAAGTTATAAATGCAGTTAAAAAGATACAAGATGCTTGCGAATCATATACAGCAACAGGTGGATGTATGTTTGGTTTTTTTTATTCCAATGAGATTAGTCCATGGGTGGATGCTGTTAATGCGATTACAGGTAGATCCTTTAGTGTTGAAGATTGGGTAAGAATTGGGGAAAATTTATTTAATTTAAAAAGAAAATACAATATAAAATGTGGTATGAAAAAAGAGGATGATTCAATTGGAACAAGATTTTCAATTCCTATCCCTAAAGGAGGAACTAAAGGCAATATTCCTCCCCTTAAAGAGATGTTAGAGAAATACTATAATCTAAGAGATTGGAATTCAGAAGGAAACCCCTCATAGAAGAGGAAAATATTAGTATTAACTTTATTTTATAAAAATTTTTTTGAATTCTAAGTACTTACTCTGAAAAATTATCATATTTAATATTTTGAACTATTTCGATTTTCTATATAGACTATATAGACTTTATATTATATGACGATAGAGCTTAAAACTCTATTTTTTTTAAATATAATTAAGAAAAAAAGAGAAAATATATATTAAAATTACAAATTTAGGAGAAAAAATTATGAAACCTATTTTTAGAGAGTTTTGCTGTCCACAATGTGGAGAATTACGCTATATAAAAGTTAATGGCATTT
Organism: uncultured archaeon; assembly: GCA_964396275.1. Classification (GTDB taxonomy): domain Archaea; phylum Asgardarchaeota; class Lokiarchaeia; order Sigyniarchaeales; family SOKP01; genus Loki-b32. Next base: position 9,303 of record CAYNEU010000803.1, read on the forward strand.
GTTTTGATTGTAATAATGAAAACAATCTTAATTCATTCGCAGAACAGCGTAAATTACAGCAAAAGCTCGCTATGAAAAATCATTCTCTCAGTGTAGAGAGCTATAATTAAAACTATTTTAGTTTTTATTTAACTTGAATTTTTATAATCTAATCTTTTTTATTTAAGATTTTTATCTCAGCAAAAATATTTTAAATTTAGTACTAATTAATAAATTTATAAATTATAGAAATTCTCTCTTAGAAATTAATCTCATTATGAGGAGATGCTGAAAATTGGTAGAAATT
>CAYNEU010000804.1:0-10320 GCA_964396275.1 uncultured archaeon
TGTCATATTATAGTTTTTAAATCCAATTTTGGATGCATTGATAAATATCTCATAAAATCCATTTTGACCTAATTGAGAAGTATATAAGATTGTATCATAGATTCCTAAAGCTATTTCTGTAAAAACTTTTAAGCCAGTTGACCAATTATAACTAATTAACGCACCGGATATAGGTTTATTATTTTCAAAATCCTTTAATTGTATTCTTAATGGAATGAGATCACCAAAAAATGCTTCTGTAGTGAAATCTGAAACAGCATCTTCAGGTTGTAATAATATAAATGAACTTTGATGATTTATAATAAAATTTGATTTCAATCCACCTAATGCAGTTCCATTGCTCCAGAATAAAGTGTATTCATAAAGACCTCCAGATGTGTTGATCGCACCAAAAGTGATTTTAGAAAATGTAACATTACCATTCATAGGTTCTTTACTTTCTTCATAGAAAATTGTACCATTAGGGTGATATATTGTAAGATTTACATTTCCAAAATCATTAGGAATTTCATCCAAATAACTTAATTGAGCAGATATTTGAGTAGATTCTCCCGGACTGAATGTAACATTTTGAACCCATTCACCATTCTTAAGTATTTTTACATTTGATATATTAAAATAATTTGGGGACGTTGCCCTTAAAGTATACCATCCTGCGAATAAAGCATTAGATTTATTAATAAGGATAAAATTGTTACCCTTTTTTCCACCTTCAAAATTTCGTTTTTGTAAAAATGGATCTAAAACAGAAATAAATTCCCAATTAATCGGTTTTTTAATAATAAATTCGAAATTTTCATATTGAGATGGCATATAAAGATTATGATATAGTTCCCAAATTATTGTTCCATTCTCTAATATCTTATAAGAAACACCTGGATTATATAGTTGATTATAACTAGAAAATGTCTCATGATATCCATACAAGGTTGTATTTAATTCAAAAGTTAACTCAGGAGATGTAGTATTTAAGGTTATAATAACTGGATTAATATTCCAACCTTCTGTCAAATTTAATGATGCTTTTCCCCATTTATTTTGAGGCTCAACACTAAATTTATCTATAGTTAAATTTATACCCTCCTGAGTAGCGTTAGCAAATGTTGTTATCCCTAAGGTAACATTATCAAACCATATATCATTTGCATTTCCATCATCATAACCACTATAAATTGTACTGGATCCAGCGTTTCTTATTCCAATTGATACATTTAGAGTTTGATCCTTGATATCGCCTGAAGTAAAAATATTAGATTGATTTATCCATAAATACATCGGTACTTTATCAGTATGATGCCAAACATTTTTACCCTCAGAATCTAGATCTAACAACCCTTTGGAATAAACTTTCTCTCCATTTATACTCATATACATAATGATATTATTCGTATCTAGGGCAAACTGAGTATAATAATCAAAACTTAGAAATGCATCTAATACTTTCCCTCGGGGAATAACAATATTTTCTTGATATAATTCTGTATATGTATCTTCCCAAAACACAAATGTTTCAAGATCACCATACCAAGACCCATGATAACCTATAAACATCCCATCAGCGTTGCCAATGTTCCCAGATCCATATGTATGTGATCCATAATCTCCGTTTTGGATATATCTTCCTTGCCAATTAACTGAGTTTACCTCTAAATTGCTAGAAGAATTAATAATTTCAAAATAATCGATATAATAACCATAATCTCTTGTGGAAGGATTATTATTTGAACGATAGGATAATATAAGTTCTTCTCCAATTGACCAAGGCGAATAGAAATCTTCTCTAAACCCTGATGCTGCAAAAACTTCATTTTGAGACCCATTCATCACAACCATAAAATCAGAATCTGAATATTCCGTTTGATAATCAAACGACATATTGATAAAATGGACTCGCATATAATATGCACCATTTTCTGTAATAGTATAATCTATTTCAGTATATGGATCATTATTGTTAGCGTAATTATGAGGACTTTCGAATGTTTGATATTTTCTAAAAATCTGAACAGGTTGAAATCCACTGTTATTGACCCAATTTTTTGTATCATGTAAATTACATATAGAAGTTTCAATTCTATTTACTTTCCAGTTATGGATTTCATCTAAATAAAATGATAGATTTAATTCTTCTTTATTAGAAAGAATTATATCTTGATTAAATTCATACAAGTTACCAGTATCATTTATATTTAAAGGAGAGCTAAATCCTTCAAATAAAAGTGATTCTCCATTAGTAATTTTCAAATCTTGATTAATTTTATCTATATTTTCTTTGTTATTATTAAAAATTGCATTTAAGTGCGTTGATAGGACGGAAAAGATAGTATTAATTAATATAATTTGGAAGAAGATAAAAACAATTATAATTGTCTTTTTTGATCTTTTTTCAAAAATAAATTTTATGCGGTTCTTATGCAAATAAATCCCCTTTTAAAAAGATATCAATTGATAAACTTATGTAATAACAATAAAATTTCATACATTTAAATGATTATTATGTTGATTATATAAAATAATCTTAACATAATGATTCAAAATCTCCAAATTTTTGTACATTTTTTAAATTTGTAGATTAAATAATAAGAAGGTTAGATTAGTATTATTGATTAATTGGGTAAGAATTCCTCTTTTAGATCTTCCATCAAAGATCTTTTCTCTCTTTCTGATAAACGGTTTATATTGACGCCACGATTATTGTAAGTATCAGGAGGGATATCTTCAAATAGTGATAATAGTAAAATGAGGGCATTTGTTACAAGAGTCCGATTATGGGTACGTTCAAGATAATTCATGAGCTCTATTATTGATTGACTTTTCCAAATCTCTGTCTCCTCTTGGTTAATTTTCTCTTTCTGGAAAAAATCAATAATTTTCGAATAACACTCTATTTCCAAATCATCGCTATTAATGTTGTTCTTCATCTTTCCCTAGCTTTTTCTTACGGTCTAATTATTTAAACTTAAAACTTATTTTTAAGCCCATTTATTTTTTTTATTTTGTGTGATGATATTCCGCACAAATTTATTATATATTATATTTATTGACCCCAATATACTCATAAATCTTGAAATTTGAATGAAAATATTTTGTGTGTAAAAAAATTTATGATATCATAATATTAAATCTTCCCACTATTTTATTTTCCAATATAATATATGGGTATCATTTCAATTCAAAAAAACAAGAATTTCATGAAAAATAACGACAAAAAAGATCTTGATTAATTCTTTAATGAGACATTTCTAAAAATCTACTATCAATCAACTTTACTAAATGTTATCATGAATCTACATATTTTTAGAAATAAATAGGTAAGCTAAAGTAAAAAGAGATTTATAAAGGGTGGTGTGAATATAGATTTTTTAGTAAAGGAATTAATTTATTTTCCTGTTTTTAATATTAAATATATGTACTTTTATGCATAACGTTTGCCTTAACCTTTTCGATACATTAATTATACGTATTTCTCTTGAATATAACTTAAAAAATTAAAAAAGAATTTAGATTTTCCACTTACCTTCTTCATAAATAACTTTATCATCAGCTATTATTTTGGAACCAGGGAGTGTCATGTCTTTTAAAATATCCCAATGTATCCCGCACCTATTTTTTGAACCCGCATCTTCAATTCCGGATCCAAGGGCGCAATGAATTGTCCCTCCCAATTTTTCATCAAAAAGCATGTTTTTCGTAAATCTAGTAATACCATAATTAGTCCCTATAGCAAATTCACCTAATATATCAGCATTATCAATCTTTAATAATTCTTTTAATAAGTCATCACCCTTATCTGCGGAGGATTTTATTACTTTTCCATCCTTGAACTCCAGATATATATTCTGGATTTCTTTGCCTTGAAATATCCCGGGATATGTAAACCGAATATGACCGTTTACAGAATTTTCAATCGGTGCAGTATAAATCTCACCAGCGGGTAAATTAATATGACCACAATCATTTAGCCAAAGTCTCCCCTTAACTGACATTGTTAAATTAGTATCTTCACCATTTACTTGGATTTGTTCAGTATCTTTTAAAGAGTTACAAATAACTTCTTGTTTTTTTTCAGTTTGTAACCATTCTTTAACAGGGTCTTCTTTATCTAGGAATAATGCTTTTTTTATGAACTCAAAATAAGAGAATAAATCCATATTAGCTTCTTGAGCAAATGAATTGCATGGGAAAGGTATAAGAAGATATCTTAATTCTTTTTTACCCATTCTTCCCATCAAGATGTCCCAAAGTTCCTTATTAGCTGGTGATCCTTGAACCTTTGTTATCAATTTTGGATCAACTAAACTCATTTTACGTGTATTATAATCTCCAGATATTACAATATATGAATCAAATTCTTTCATAATCGATTTTTGAATAGGATCTACATAAAGTAATTGTTCTTCAGATGAAAATTTTAATCTTAATTCCTGAATTCCTTCAATTTGAACATTAAGAAGAGGATGACCTCCAGCTTTGATAGTTTCAATATACATAGCTTGAAAAAGCTCTTGTGCTAAAGCAGGACCAGTAATGAAGATTCTTTCTCCCTTCTTAACGTTAACCGCATAATTTATTGCTAGTTTTGCTAACTTTTTATAAAAAGTATTAATCATAATGAACCAAATTTCTCATCTTATTTTTATGTTTATAAAAATTAAAGATTTAAATAATTCAAATGAGTATTAGAATTGTCACATTATAATTTAAAAAATAGGTGAAATTTTATGTCGAAATCAAAAAAATTAATAGCTATGGCTTTTGATACTGGAGGAACAATGTCAGATACTTTCATAATTGATGAAGAAGGCATATTTATAGTTGGAAAAGCTCAAACAACACCAGATAACGAATCTGATGGTATTTTAGACTCTATTGGAGACGCATTAGAACAATGGAATACCTCTATAGGAGTATCTGGTCATTCGATTGAAGCATTAGTGTATTCTGGTACAGCTATGGTAAATAGACTTTTAGAGCGACAAGGTAATAGTAATATAGGGGTAATTGTTAATGCGGGATTTGAAGATTTGCATAGACTTGGTCGAGCTTTACAATGTTGGATCTATTTAGACTATGGAGGACGCTTACATGCTAGAGAACATGAACATCCAGAACCTTTAATACCAAGAAAACAGATTAAAGGTGTCCGTGGAAGAATTAATTTTTGGGGGGATGAATTGATTCCTCTCTATAAAGAGGAAGCTAAGAAAGCTGTTGAAGAATTACTTGATATGAATGTTGATAGCATTTGTATATGTTTACTTTGTTCGTATATAAATTCTAGCCATGAATTACAAGTAAAAATGATAGCTGAAAAGATAATGAAAGAAAAAAATAAAGAGATTCCTATTATTTTATCATGTGAACACAACCCTGTAAGAGGTGAAACACCAAGATTAAATGCTCTTATTATTGAACAATATGCTGCAGAACCTTCCAGAAAACAATTAATAAAAATAGCTGAAACAATGAATAAGAAAGGAGTTCCTGCTCCTCTAAGAATTTTAACTACATACGGGGGAACAATATCTCCCTATCATAAAACACTTATTCCAACTATGGTCTCAGGTCCAATTGGAGGTATGATTGGTACAAGGTTCATTGCTGAAAAATATGGGATAAAAAATCTTGTATCTAGCGACGTTGGAGGAACTAGTTTTGACGTCGGATTAGTGATGGAGCGATATGTTCCCACTAAATGGGAAAGTTCACTAGGAAGATTTATTTTAAATATTCCCATGATCGCTTTAGATTCAATAGGAGCAGGTACAGGCATGTATGTAAGATATAATAATGTCTCAGGCAGATTGGAGTTTGGACCTGAGAGTGCTGGTTATAAAATAGGCGTCTGTAATGAAGAATCCGGTGTAGAAACAGTAACAATGACCGATTGTAGTTTAATATTAGGTTACCTTAATCCAGAATATTTTCTTGGTGGTAAAGTTTTATTGAATAAAGATCGAGCATATAAATATATTGAACAACAATTAGCTGACCCTTTTAAAGCAGATCCGTATGATACAGCTCGAGGTGCTTTAGATCTCATTGAGATTAATATGAAAAATCATCTCAATGGAATGATCCAAGGATTAGGATTTAGACCTGAAAATTACACATTAATCTCATTTGGTGGTGGAGGTCCTTTACATGTAGCGGGTTATTCAAGAGGTTTAAACTTTCAAGATATATTGGTACCAGAATGGGCTCCTGCTTTCTCAGCTTTTGGTTGTGCATGTGCAGACCATTCATATAGACATGAAAAATCAGTTGATTTAATTATTCCTCCAGATGGAAGTATGATCGGATTTGTAGCTTCTATACTTACTTCAACTTGGAAAGAATTAAAAAATAGTATTATAAAGGAATTTGAGGCTGAAGGGAGAGATCCTAGTGAAATGATTTTTAAACCTTCTCTACGTTTACAATATTTTGGAATGTTAGATGATCTAGAAGTACAATCTCCAGTAGAAGAACTAACTATTGATTATTCATCTGAGTTGCAAAGATACGATTCACCTGAGCTGGAAGATATCACTCATCGTTATGATGATCTATTTGAAAAAATTTTTAAAAGAGGAACTAAGAGTCCAGAGTTAGGATACCATATAACTAAATGCATTGGTACAGGAATAGTCCCTGTACCTAAACCTAAGTTACCTGAACAAAATATAGGTACAGAAAAACCAAATCACAATGCTTCTAAAGGAACGAGAGATATTTATTGGGATAATAAATGGTATGAAGCGTTATTATGGGAGATGGCATTAATTAAATCTGGAAACGTAATTCAAGGTCCCGCTATTGTTGAAGCACCAGCTACAACTCTAGTTGTTCCTCCGGGTTATAAAGTAAAAATCGATAAACATAGGATATTTCATATGGAGGTGAAACCATAATGGAAAAAACATTAGGGTGGAATGGAAAGTCATTAAAAAAAATGTTAGAAGAAAGTGAAAAACTATTCGAAGAATCAGGTCAATATTATGCTCTTGATAAACTCTCATTAAAAGAAGAGGATCCTTTTCGATTTGAACGTAATTATGCTTCTTTGAGGGGTGCACTCGTATCTGCGAGGGAAACTGCATTACATGTAGCAGCTTCACCGATTGTTAAAGAGATTGGGGAATTATGTTTCGCATTTTATACTCCAGAGGGTGATTCTATAGTTGTATCAACTGGAATTTTGGTCCATGTCCATACTATGAGTGAAGCAATAAAATTTATGATAAGAGAAGATTATGAAGAAGACCCTGGAATTAACAATGGTGATATTTTTCTCAATAATGATCCTGCGTGCGGAAATGTTCATACTACTGATGTTCAAACGCTAATACCTATCTTTTGGGAAGGTCAATTGGTGGGCTGGGCGGGTGGAGTAACCCATCAAATTGATAGTGGAGGAATAACACCTGGGCATGATCTAGTTCCTGCTATGCAAAGATTTGATGATGGAGTATATTATACTTGTAGAAAAATTGGCTCAAATGATAGAATTTGGAAGGATCACTTAATAAGTGCACGACGTTCTGTTAGAACTCCTATGTATTGGGAGTTGGATGAAAAATGTAGACTTGCAGGAAATTTAATGATTCGTGATGCTGTGTTGGAATTCATTGAACGAGAGGGATTGGATTATTATAAGCAATTTATAAGAGAAGCAATCGAAGAAGGTCGCTTAGTTTTTCAAGAAAGAGTAAAAGAACGGTTAATCCCAGGTAAGTATAGAGCTGCTGCGTTCATGGATATGCCCCAAAAAGAAGAGGCATGGCAACCAAGAGCCAGAATGGATAAAATTTCAAACCAACCATTGGAAATTATTATTAAAAAAGATGGTAAAATGTCAATTTCTTTTGATGGAGCGAGTGGTCCCGGTCCTAATTGTATGAATGCAGATAAAGGTGCTATGGAGGGAGGTCAATGGGTTCTTTTAACACAAATATTAATTTATGCAGATAAAGTAAATGATGGAGCATATTTTGCAGTAGAGAAAGAATATCCTTTAGGATCATGGTGCAATCCAGGTGATATCTACTTATCATACCAAGCCCCATGGGGTAATTTAATTCCCGCTTATACTGGAATGATGAAATGTATCTCTTATGGGTTATTTTCTCGAGGATATAGAGAAGAGGTCGTTTCAGGATATCCTTTTACTGGAGATGCTATTCAAGGCGGTGGAATCTATTCAGATGGACCATTAATGGGACAACGATGGTCATTGTCAACTTTTGAAATAAGTGGTCAAGGTTTTGGTGCAAGTGCTGTTCGAGACGGTTTAAATTGGGGATATGCAATGTGGAATCCTGAATCAGATCTTGGTGATGTGGAAACATGGGAATTGTTTCAAGGAGGCGTACCTTATTTATCACGAAGAGTTAAACCTAATTTGTCCGGACATGGTAAATATAGAGGAGGTGCAAATTATGAAGGAGTAGGGATGGTTGCTAATTCGAAGGATGTAGACTTTTTTGGAGCCAGAGAAGGCTTGGTATTCCACGGGGCAGGGGGAATGCATGGGGGGTATCCTAACGCGACTGGATATCGATTATATGCAAAAAATACGAATATGGAAGAGATCATTAAAAATCGAAGCACATATCCACTTGGAGACCCAGATCCTACTAATGGTGAATTTGAACAACTATTAAAGGGAGATATAACTCGAAAACCTTACTGTAGTATTTATCCAATTACTTTAGATAACTATGATCTTTTCTACTATTTCTTGAGTGGTGGTCCGGGATATGGTGATCCCCTAGAGCGGGAAATTGAGCATATAAAACAAGATCTTGATGATGGGTTTTATACTAAGGATATAGTTAAAAATGTGTATGGTGTAATTGCCAAATATAGTGAGATAAAGAAAGAATGGGAGATTAATAAGATAGCTACAAAGAAACATAAAGAAGATCTAAAAAAAGAAAGAAGAGAAAAGTCAATGACTTTTGAGGAATATTGGGAAAAAGAGAAAAAGAAAATAACTGAAAATAAGTTAAGTGAACCTGTGAAATTAATGTTTACAGAAAGTCTCAAATTATCAAATAATTGGGCTAAGGAATTTAAAAAATTCTGGAAATTACCTGAGAGCTTTAAAATGGAGGTGAAATAAATGGTATCATATGATAGAAAAACATTGGAAAGAATGATTGATGGAAAATTACTATGGAATGAATTAAAACCAATAATTAGCGGAAGAAAAGATTCTAATAGATTCGATTTAATTATAGAAATATTACAAAAACGTATGCCATGGAAAGAAAAGATAATATTACCCCTACATGAACACCTACAAATCGTTTCGAAAGAAGGAGAGAGAATTGTGAAATGTGATTGTGGACATGAATTTGGAGATTACAGAGAGAATTGGAAAACCAAGTGTCGCATAAGAGTAAGAGAAACGGTTGAAGAAATTGAAGAACTTTATCCTAGATATATGGGAAGTGATCCAAATTGGATGGAATTAAGAGAATATTTCTGTCCAGGATGTTTTACACTCTTAGATGTTGAAGCCGTACCTCCTGGCTATCCAACAATATTTAACTTTCTACCTGATATTGACATTTTTTATGAAAAATGGTTAGGTAGAAAAGCACCAGATAGGTAACATGATTATACTATAGGTGCTCTCAAATCTTTTATTGGCTTTTTTGAGTCAAAATTTTTGTTCATTTTCCATGTATAAATCCCTAAGCCTATTAAAAAAAAAGAAAACAATAGATAAGCCGTCCAAAATGTAACACTAACTGTGAGCCATCCCATATTAAAAATCCTATTCGAAATCGCAGCAAAAGCTAAGCCTGAGAATGCTAAAACTGATGATATAATGCCACAAATTACATCAAAATAAATTGCTTTTCTTTCATCTTTTATTTCTCGTTCAGACTGCATTATTTCAATTCTTTCAAAGATATTTTAGTATAAAAAGTGAAATTAATGATTTTTAGTTAAAAAACTTTCAAGTAAATCATAAACTGTTTCTAAAATCTCTTTTTTCGGTAAAAATGTTAACCGAAAATGATTTTTTCCATAATCTCCAAATCCAGATCCATAAACACCACAAATTCCCGTAGTTTTAAGAAGATCAATTATGAACTCTTTATCATCTTTCCAATTTTTAAATTCATTGAAATCTAACTTTGGAAATAAATAAAATGCTCCATTAGGTTTAACACAAGTTATACCCTCTATCTTCCTTAAACGAGTGTATGAGTAATTTCTTCTTTCTTTTAATTTATTAACCATTTCTTTTGTATGTGTCCCTGGATTCTTTAATATTTCGATTGCAGCATATTGTGCAATAGAACTTGCAGAGAGTCGTGCTCG
>CAYNEU010000805.1:0-2198 GCA_964396275.1 uncultured archaeon
AATTTTACTTGCAGGAGTTTTAGATTTTACGGGTTCATTTCCACCTAAATCTTCATCAAATTCATCAAAACTCATTCATATCACATCTCTTTTTTTAATTTTCATATTTGTATTTTTATTTAAACTTAATATAATGGCATTAAAATGGTATTATAAAACCCATTGGAAAGATTTTGAAGTTTTAAATATCTCAAGCTATTGAAACTATAAAAGAAAAACTTGATGATGTTTATACTAAACTGTGTATTACCTATATTTATTTCAATTATTGGTGATTTTAGACAACAGAACAGGATATTTTTATTATATTCTAATAATAATCTGAAAAAAGTAGTAATATCCAAAATAATACAATGGAAGTGCGCCAAATAGAGAACCTATGAAATGAATGAAAACAGCCGGATAAATATTATTTCTCTTAGAGAATAAATAAGTTAGGTAAAAATTTACTACACAAATATAGAAAAAGGCTACAATTAAAATATTACTGACAGGATTAAGAACTATAGATAAAGTTATAAAATAGATAAAATAATATAGAAAGAAAATACCACCATTTAAGACCAGAGACAATGATCTATTATATTTTGTAAGGAGGACTGGAAAGATTATTCCACGAAATAGAATTTCATTCCATAAAGCAAAAACAAGGCTTACAAATATTATATAAACATCAAGATGGATGTTCCCATAAAAAGAGATGATTGTTGGAAAGAAAAAAGTGTAGGAATAATGAAATAAAAAAATGAAAATAAATCCAAAGATCCCTAACTTACAGATCTCTAATTTATTATTTTGTATTCCGAATATATTATAAGTAGTTCCTTTGAAATTAGGAATAAAATTTATTTTTATGAAAAATAAAAATAATGTAGGAAATATGATATACCACAAGATAATTTGAAATTGACTAAATTGTCCCAGATTATATGCATTGGATATAAAATTACTTAGATTGTTTAAGTAAAGATTTCCTAAAGAAACTAAGAAAAAATTAAATGTTAATAATAGAGTAATTGAACTCCATGGATACATAATAACTAATTTTTTCTTAGATGTTAATTGGAATTCCTTTTTATCTAAACATAATTTAGGTGACTTTTTCTTTTTAGGTTCTCGAGTAGGAGAAAAGACGATTCTGTGAGTGCTGTTTGGAATTATTTGGTACACCTCTCTATTAAAAGATAATTTTAATGGCATTTTCTTTTTACGTTTTCGAGTAGGTGAAAAGAGAATTTTAAAAGAAATTAATAGAATGAGATAGCAACATAATAAAACTAAAGTATAAATTGAAATGAAACGTAAGATTCCCCATTCATTCAAGATTGTGCCCATTGAAATGATTACAATGGTTAGAATGTATTCTAAAATGTATATACTAACCCACTTACTCATTTTATATTCAGATTTAACTGGTTCAAGAACGAATCGATATTTTGCTCTTCCAAAAACGCAAATACGCATTTCAAACATTGAAATAAGAATAAACCATGCGCATGGTAAAGAAATTAAAACCGTGAAAAGTAAGTCTATAAAATGGGGTTCAAATATATAAACAAGATAAGGAGATATAACAGAAATTGTTTGAATTATTATGAAATACAAAAGTTTTGATTTAGCTTGATTTTTAGGTATTATTGGAAGTGATGAAAAAATAGGATCTCCACTTTCTTCTAAATTCATTAAATTGTATAACAACATCCCACACACAATGGGTTGAAATGCTAATATTACTGACCAAGTATAAATAAAATCGGTATTTAAGGGAGGTTGGCCTTGTAACACTGTGAAATTAAATGTAAAAGTAAACACGAATGAAATGATAACCGGTGTTATAGCTGATAAGAAAATTTTGAGATTTCTAAAAGTTATACCAAGATCCTTAATAAAATGTGCGTAGGTGGGCTTTCTCGTTTTAATGTTAATTTGAAGATGTTCTTGTATTAAATGCGAATTTTTATTTTTCTTTTGAATTTCATCACCTGAAAGGGTTATTTTCTTTAACCCTGATATTGCTTTGGTAAAAATCCAATAAGTAAATATTATAAATAGCCCCAAACCACATAAAACACCTATCCAAAAATGAAAATTAAATTGAATGGGGATAGTGAGAAAAACGATTAAATAACTTGATGATTGAAATGGAATAGTCGCGAGAATCAGGTTTAAAATAGCAGAACTCTCTTGAACCAATGGAG
>CAYNEU010000806.1:0-3329 GCA_964396275.1 uncultured archaeon
TTCAGCACAGTGTTGGGTAATCGATCCAATCAATGTAATTGGAGCACTAGCTCCCGCTAATGGCATTGAAACAAATTCAGAGGGGATCATGCTTTTCGCTGCATCAATTAATGATTGTGTTGTCAGATCAGACCATTTAAGAGGGGGACTTGGGCATGCATCAAATATAGCTAGCGGTTTTCTCGCTAAATCGTCTTCCGAGGACCTACATGCTAATAGAATTTCGCGCATAATCGAAAAGCTTTCCTTGCGGAATGTTCCAGTAATAATTGGTTTATAGCAATTTAACAACGCGAGATATAATCTATGCCAATCTTGAGCGTCTTTTGGTACATCATTATAAATTAATGCTGTACTTTGAGCATCGATATATTTCAATTGCTCAACTACTTTTGAAAATCTTATGAAATCTTTTGATACAGCTTCTCTAATATCCCCTGTTTCCTCATCAAGTATGAAAATTGCAGCAGACCCTGGATCAAAATTAACATTATCTTCCTTCAAAGTAATATGTTCCTTACCCTCTCGGTCATAAAGAGTAATTTCACTTGGTACGGTTTCTAAACATTTATTAATTAAATCTGGTGGAATATAATAACGTGAACCTTCATGATTTATATCATGTTTATTAAATAAGTTAATTGCTTCATAATTCTCCATAAAAACTCCTTGAGTTTCGAGAATCATTTTAGCTTCTTCCAAAATCTTTTGTTTATGTTCTTTATCTAATATTTTTATCTTTGGTCTTATAATTGGCATTTATTTATACTCCTGATGTTATTTGTTATTAGAGAGCATTAATAATTTTGTGGATTTGCTTAATTGTTTTTGGAGATGTACCACAACAACCTCCTACAATTTTGGCTCCAAATTCGATCATTTCACGAATATCATTAGCAAACTCCTCTACGGGTTGTTCATAATAAGTTTTCCCACTTTTAACTACGGGTTGACCCGCATTAGGTTTTATAGATAAAGGTTTATCAGTAAAGCTTTTTGAGGTTTTTAGTAATTTAAGCATATCCTTAGATCCTAATGTACAATTTGCTCCAATTACATCTATTTTTTCATTATTTAATGCTTCTATACATTTTTCTAATGAATCTCCCATAATTGTAAAGAAACCCCTTTTAGTCATTCTATAAGTGATTGAGGCAATTAAGGGTTTTTTAGAAACATCTCGTACTGCTTTTATTGCTGCTAACATTTCTTCAAGATCTGAAATTGTTTCAATATGCCAAAGATCAACCCCTTTTTCTAATAATTTTGCTTGGGTCGAAAAACTAAAATACCATTGATCACGAGTAGCATTTCCTACTGGTGGTCTAAATTCACCTGTTGGGCCAATATCTCCAACAATTAAGCCTCCAAATGGACGAGCTTTTTTGATATTTTCTAGAGCATTCTCGATAATCTCTTCAATTCGATTTTCAAGATTATAATGAGATAAGTTCAAGGGAGTTGAACCAAAAGTATTGGTCTGACACATATCTGAACCCGCATTATAATATGATCGATGGATATCAGAGATTACATCTGGCTGTTCAATATTTAAAATATCGGGAATTTTTCCGGATTCTAATCCTCTTTTGATAAGTTCACTCCCGAAACCCCCATCAAAAAGCACGATCTTAGAATCATCCTTTAACCAATCTTGGAATGACATTTTTTTATCCTCTATGAATAGTATGATTTTTATTTATCCAAAAGAGATTTAACTAATCTGACAGCACCAATAGCATTTTCAGCAAAACCATCAGCACTACATTCTTCTACCCAAGTATTTGTTACAGGAGCACCACCTAGAATTACTTTGAATTTGTTAGCTAGATTTTTTTCTCTTAATATTTCAATAACTTTTTTCTGACCCGTCATAGTGGTTGTTAATAGGGCAGAAATACCAATAATATCTGCATTTTTTTCAATGGCTTCCTCTACAATTTTCTCAACAGGAACATCAGCCCCTAGATCGAAAACATCATACCCATAAGCTCTTAACATTGTTGCTACTATTGTTTTTCCAATTGAATGAATATCCCCCTCAATTGTAGCTATAACAATTACGCCATGGGAAATTTTTTCCGATGCGTCCTGAAGATAAGGAATTATCAGATCCAAACAATTTTGCATTATTTGAGCGCCTCGCATTAATTCCGGTAAGAAAAATTCACCTTCTTCCCATAACTCTCCAACTTTCCGGATTCCAGCAGCAAATCCCTTTTCAATGACTTCAAGCAATTTCATTTTTTCCCTAACGGCTTTATTTGCATATTCAATAGCTTTTTCTTCATCTAGATTTACTATAGCCTCGGATATATCATTAAAAAATTCCTCTTTTGACACTTAAATCTCTCTAAAAAATTTGTTAAATCACAATT
Source organism: uncultured archaeon (assembly GCA_964396275.1). Lineage (GTDB taxonomy): Archaea > Asgardarchaeota > Lokiarchaeia > Sigyniarchaeales > SOKP01 > Loki-b32. Next base: position 2,379 of record CAYNEU010000806.1, read on the forward strand.
AAAATGCAATTCAAATATTATTTATTTACATATAATAAATTAGAAAAACCTTATTGTTAAATTGAAAAAAATATTTGCTAAGGTTATTTTTTAACTCCAATTCTGACTAATCTTAATCAAATGATTAGATGTCAAAGAAGTTTTATAAAGAGCCGATGAGAGGAATAGATGATTATTATTCCTCCAGATTTACCTAAGGTAAATTGGATAATCGAAACTATAAGAGATGGTGTAAAGATATATGATTACGAAGAATATAGAACTTTACAGATAGAATCTACTGAAATTTAGCGGTTATATCTTCTGATGTATCAGTTAAGGAACAATCTTTTATAATAGTAAAGTAAGTATTAGAGATGGTTTATCTTAAAATTTTATGATTAATTATCAAGAAGTTAAAGAAGGTTTTAATAAAGAATAGCTTAATAACCTAAACCTTAATATTTTTTTGGACTTGTTTTTTGTTATATTCCTATAAAGTAGCCTACTAAGAAGATACCTTTCATTTCAATTTATATATAAATTAAAGATACGAGTTTAATACCATCCAAACTTTATGGGAGACATCAAACAAGGTGATTATCAAAAACAGAATAAAACTTGAAAATATCATTGCTAGTAATTACTTTTTTGAAATTTAATATTCTCAGTTTTTTCAATTTTCGCAACATCATTTAATTCTTTATTGTACTTTTCTATAATTTCAAAAGCTTTCATTTCTTTAGAATCAAAGGTACTATGTCCATCCTCAACTATAATCACATTAAATCCAATCTCTATTGCATGTCGAGTAGTTGAGTTTATACAAATCTCTGTTTGCATTCCTGCTATTATCAAATGGGTTATCTTCTTTTGTTCTAATATTAATAATAGATTTGTATCTTTAAATGCACTAGGTTCGTGCTTATCAACCACTATTTCACCTTCCTTAGTTTTTAATAAAGGATGAAT
>CAYNEU010000807.1:0-5977 GCA_964396275.1 uncultured archaeon
TAATTAAAGAAATGGGAAAAAGATTAGATGTCATATTTGATAAATTAACAAGAGCAAGGAACTCAAAACAACTTTCATTAATCGAGAATATTAATATTAGATTAAAAAATGAAGTAAAATTCACTATTTTTCAAGTTGACCGATTATCGAATTTAGATAAACTTCAGAAAATCGCGTTGATTTATAATAGTGTGGAGCGTTTGAAAATTTTGGAGATCTTACGCGAATATCCAATTTCAAAGAGGAAACTGAAGGGAATATTAGAAAAAATGACAGCTAATATAAATGTGGATATTCTTCTTCAACCATTTTTAGAGTTAAATATCATACGTCGGGATTGGATAAAAGGTGAGAAAGATAAAAAGTCGGGGGAGATAACACATCAAGGAGAATATTTATTTCTAGTCAAAGATTTATTATTTGCTCGTGTTCCTAATGAAAACTTGTTAAACCACTTTAAAGATACCAAAAATGAATTGTTACCCTTATACAGACAAAAGGTTATTGATTATTTCTCAAATTATGATCCTTATACTCAACCTATTGAAGAAACGAAAAAATTAGCCTCAATTCTTCTCAATCCCGATGTATATGATTTTTTTGTATTGATGAGACATAATCATTACCCACTGGATAAAATTCCCAAAATTTTTTCAGAATTCGCTGTTACAGAAATCTTACTAGATGATTTAAAGAATTTAAATATTATTTCTGAGGTTATAGACGATAATGATAGAAAATGGATATGTTTATTAACTGATATCAAACCATTAATAGTATTTCCAGAGTATTTACTTCCTAAAATTAGAGCTGCGTATAAGGACCAAGATTCTGATGGAGCAATTACTTATGAAATTGCTAAAAAGGCGCTTAATTTATTAGAAATAACATATCCAGAGAAAGTAAATTTTTAATGTTTATACATCAAAAAGAGATGATTTTTAAAAATGTATCTATTTAAAGATAAAAATATAGTTGAAGTTCCTATTACATGTAAAATTTGTTTAAAAGAACTTAAATTTCCCATTTCGGCAGATGAGTATAAACAAATTACAAAGTTTCCTATTAAAAAAGAAGATATTCACGGTGAACCTCCACATAAATTAATAGTATTTATCAATCAGTATTTGGAAATTGAGAACTTTGAGATAAAAGATGTTATAGAGAAAGTAAAAGATGTGGCTTATTCAAAAGAATTAACTAAACAAGTATTAAGTGAGATTGATCTATCAGATGAAGAAATAGATCTATACTTTCGTACTACAGGCAGAGAAGCAGTATCAGTCGGAGAAATGTCAATTTTAATTAACAAACCAAAAGAAAAATGCAAAGAAATTGCAAACAAATTTGTCGAGAAAGGCTTATTTAGAGAGATCATAGGCGCAACTCCACATTATCAAGCATTACCACCATATGCGGCTTTAATTGCACAATTAAAGAAATTTTATACTTATATTTCTGATATAAAATCTACTATCCCTCAACAATTAGATAAATCATTTGCTCAACTTGAAACTGAAACTAAAGGCATGGAAAAAATGAAAGATACAGGTGCAGTAATGACAGATTTGAAAGAAAAAATGCTTTCTCAAATCCATGCTCAGAAGAAAGAATTTGATAATACAATTTCAGCAATCGATCAAATTAGAACAATCACAGAAGATATCTCAAATCTTGGAGATTTTACTAAAACGTTATCTGATGACCAAATTGGATCATTATCAAAGCAATTTGAAAATCTTAATGTTAGAACCTCCCAAATAATTAAAAATCAAGTTGATGATCTAAGAAATCAATTTGGTGATATCAAAAATACAATTTCTGATAATTTACAAAAATTAAAGTTAGGTGTAATTCAGCAAGCTGTAGGCGATGTTATTGATAAAGTTATTGCTACTCGTTTAAAAGATATTACTGATAATCTAAATGTGCAATTAAGTGTTAGTCAGACTGTATTTGCAGATGAATTAAAAAAAGCAACACAAGGAATAAACACAGAAATTATTTCTAAACTGAAAGATTCTCTTGAGGATGCAGCAAAGAATATTGAATCACTTACCTCTAAATCAGGAGAAGATAAAGAACGAATTTTTGCAGATATTTCTGAAAATTTTAATAAAGCTGTAAAGTTAGCAGAACAGCGAATTGATGGTCTTTCTGGAGGTATATTTGAATCTTTTGGAAATATAAAAGATATTTTTGGAAAGGGAATTGTTGATACACTAGATCAGACATTATCAGATATTTTGCAACGGTTAGAAGTGAGCGAAATTACTACTAGAGAATTTTGGGATCAAGCTAAAGGCCAACGTGGTTTTACTATGAAAGATATCTGGTTTATTCGATCTCCAGAAGCGGCTAAAGCTCATATAAATGAAGAAATATTAAATGCTAAGATGAGAGTCTTAATTGTTGCCCCAAATCTTTCAGATATAGACATTGAAACAATTAAAGCCCGACCTTCACGTATTAACTTTAGAATTGCAACTTATATTGATCCAACTATCCCGGAGCATGAAGCTATTATGCAAGAGATGGATAATATGGATAATGTGGATTATAGAAATCGAGCTCTGCAAAATCTTTGGGGAATTAATAAAGATTATGAAGAAGTAATCCTCTGTGTTCTTTCAAAAACAGAATTTAGAGGAGAATCTGTTACTGAAATAGCTGGTATAGGAAGTATAATTGAAGAGCATATCAAAATATTTGTTCCTATACTTGAGGATGCTTGGGTTGGAGCACGGAAGGAAGTTATGCGAGGAATAAAAAAGCCAATCTCATTAGAAACAAAACCCATATTAGAAGAACCTCTAAAAGAAGAACCGATTATTACTAAACCTACAATAACAATCCCGTCGGAGGAACCAAAGCCTTTAGAGAAAGAAACAGCTGAAGTTTCAAAAGATACTTTCTTATCAAAACAGTTCCATGATGTTTTAAATAATCTTGAAAATATGACCGGAAGAGAAGTTTCAGAGGCATTAGAAAGATTTCAAAATGAATATGTTAAGAGAGAAGGATATAACAGTGTATTAAAAAACATTCATAATGCGGGCACTGAACTTAAAGATAAAGTAGAGATATTAAGTCGTCCTGAAAGGGAAGAACTAAATCTTTCAATGAAAATATGGAAGCAAAAACTAGATCTTTAAGAAAATACTTTTTTTAATTCTTTTACTCCCGTAAGTCTAGTAAACTGCTGATTTTTTATAATAAAATAGTTATTATAGTATTTATAATTACATTTTTTATGGATAAAGAGGTTATTACTTTAAAATCTGGGAAGATTAATGAATATCTCCATCACATTGATATGAAAGCATATGGAACAACAAGGATGTTATCAGTTTTCCTGGCAGAATTCGATGATTGTTCAATTCTCTTTGATTGTGGTTCTTCTTTGGATATTAGAAAAGGGTTAAGATATTTTAAAAAAAATCATATTCCATTATCATCATTCAAATACCTAATAACATCACATCATCATTTTGATCATAATGGTGGAATGTGGAAATTGTATGAGGAAATAAAAAAGTTTAATCCACAAGTAAAAATTCTTACTAACTCCCTCACAAAAACGCTTTTAAATGATTATGAACATCATCTAAATCGTGGAAGAAGTACCTATGGAAATCTAGTTGGTGAGATGAAGACTATTGAAGATAATGCGTTTAAAATTATAGAACCAAGTACAAAATTCAAGAAAAATGCTGATGAATTAGATGTGATGGAGAAATTTACTTTCAAAGGGTTAGAGATAAAACTAGCCATATTAGAGACCCCAGGTCACACTCCAGATCACCAAACTCCTGTTTTGATAAAAGATGATTTAATTGATTTCATTTTTCTTGGAGAAGCTGCTGGTACAATTAACCATTACTCAAAATTATTAACTATGCCAACATCTATGCCAATTTATTACAATCATGAAGTTTATATGAATTCTTTAGAAAACCTAAAACAACTCTGCCCATTAAAAGCGGGTTTCGGGCATTTTGGAGTAGTAAATGGAAAAAATAATGTCCATAACATTCTTTTAGAGCATGAATCCTTTATGAAGAAGTATAAATCTTTAATTATCAAATATTACAATGAAAAAGCTGAAACTAAGTATATTCTTGAAAAGATTTTACCAACGTTGCTCCATAGAACTGACCTATCTATTAATGATGTTCCTATTTTTAAGAATATAGCATTAGGGATTGTGTATGGAATGATGATCTCTCTGGGATTTCGATCAATCCCTCAAGAAGAAATGAAATATTTATAGTAAAAAATTTAATAGATTCCTTCCGTAAACTTCTAATTATTGATTATCATTAGATTTTATAATGGACAGAGAACTTGCTATTTTTGATATATGTATTATTGGGGGTAGCATTGCGGGTAATTATTTGAGCTATCTATTATCCAAAACAAATTTAACAATATTAGTTATAGAGGAACATGACCATGTAGGGTTACCTCTTCAATGTGCTGGTATTGTTTCTCAAAAGCTAAGTAGATTAATTGATTTACCTCCCGAACTCATTTTAAATCGAGTACATACAGCTAAAATTGTATCGCCATCAGGAATATTTATTAAACTAGCTGGAAATGAAAAACCATATATAATTGATAGGATTGGTTTAGACCGTTTATTTTATGAAAAAATCAAACATAACAATAATATCCAATATAGTTTTGGAGAGAAATTTAGAAATTTCCAAATTATAAAACATCGTAAGGAAAAATTATTATTAATTGAGACAAATAAAAGAAAAATTAAAACTAATTTATTGATAGGATGTGATGGGCCTTTATCATCTGTAGGAAGGATTTTAGGAGTAAAAAATAAGAATTTATATGCTACTCAGATTCGTATAAAAAGTGAATTTGATGAAAATCAAGCAGTAATGTATTTTGATCAACGATGGAAAGAATTATTTGGTTGGATTGTTCCAGAAGGGAACAACATATATCGTATTGGTATAGCAAGCTCTAAAAGCATAATAAAAAATTTTCGTATTTTTTTAAAGAGACTAAAAGTGAATGAAGATAGAAAAATTGATCAACAAGGGGGATTAATACCATATGGTTTAATGAATAAACTTGCTTTTAATAATGTTTTATTAATAGGAGATTCAGCCTGTCATGTGAAAGCTACCACAGGAGGTGGCATTATAATGCTTTTAACAGCTGCAAAATATGCGGCCAACTGTATTAAAAAGTGTTTTAAACTAAAAAAGTTTTCAAGAAGAATAATCAAAAAATATTATGAAAATCCATGTAAAATTGAAATTGGGCGAGAATTGAAAATCCACTATTTAATTCGAGCATTTATAGAGAAATTTTCTGAAAGAGATTTTGAAAAAGTATTTCAAATAATAAAAACAAGTAAAGTTGAAAATTTAATTTCTATTTATGGAGACATGGATTTTCCAAAATCATTTATCTATAAATTATTAAAAAATCCATTAGTAATTCCCTTTGTTATAAAATTTGTTTTAAAAAATCCTCATATAATTGCTGATGTTGTTAGAGTCCTTTGCTTTTAAGAAGGAGGAATCATTGTAAAGAAGGCAATTTGACCAAAGAGAAAATACCAAACCAGCATAAACAAAACTATTACTAGCGTTGATACCAATCCAAAACCTTTTACACCCTTTGGAATACCAAGACCCTCTTCATTTTTCCTTTGAATAAAGGCTCTTATCATTGCTACAATGTATATTAAAACGACTATTATTGCAACAATCCATAAAAATAATATAAACAGTGATAAAGTATACACAGGAAAACTATTTAACCACACCCAAAACTTTATTATTAAGTAAGTGGGAATGGTGGAATAGATAACTGCTGTAAAAAAGAACACAATTCCCCACGCTATTCCTTTAAATGCCATTTTCACTAATTTAAATTATTATTTAAGGTTGAATGCTTTACTTTTTTATTTATTATATTTATGATAATTTAAAAGATTTGCTGGAGG
>CAYNEU010000808.1:0-3899 GCA_964396275.1 uncultured archaeon
GTTAAGATGATATAAAAATGAGACAACAGTTTAATTACATTTATTTTCTTTTTAAAGAGATAGGTATAATTTTTCCCAATTGATTTATAACCTTCGCAATTAAGGAGAACAGATAAGATTCATTTCATTATCTATTATAAAAAAAATATTTCATTATTAATAATATAAAATTTGTATGTAACATATGAAACATATAGAGGGAGCTTTTAAAGGAGTAAAAGATTTACAAATTTATTATCAAGGCTGGATTCCAGAATCTCCTAAAGCGGTTATTCAGCTTGTACATGGAGGATTTGAGCATTCTGGTAGGTATCTACATATAGTAGATGAATTAGTTCCACAAGGTTATGCAATTTATGCCAACGATCATCGTGGACATGGAAAATCTGAAGGATTAAGGAATTACGTGGATTCATTTGACCAATTTATTGAAGATGAAAAAAAATTTTACAATATAATAAAAGAACAACATGCTAATTTACCTATATTCATGCTAGGCCATTCATTAGGTTCATTTATTGCTATCTATTTTACTGAAAAATACGAGCATCTTTTAAATGGTCTTATTCTTTCGGGAGTGGGCACAAGCCCCGGCAAAGAAACTATAGGATTTTTAAAATTCTTAGCTAGAATTTTTTCTAAAATTGCACCTAAAATGAAATTTAACCCTAGAATTGATGCAAAATTTTTAAGCCACGATCCAGAAATAATGAAAAATTACAAGAACGATCCATTCGTTAATGCTGAAAAAATTTCCGCAAGGTTGGCTTATGAGATGATAAAGAATTTCAATAATCTCAAAAGAGTTATTAGTGAATTTAAAATTAATTTGTTAGTTCAGTGTGGCTCAGATGATAAACTAATTAAGGGAGCTGAAGAACTTGTTAATTGGTTTACCATGGATGATAAAACCATTAAAATCTATGAGGGATTGTACCATGAGGTTTATAATGAGATTGAAAAAGATAGAAAAATAGTATTAAATGATCTTAGTGATTGGTTAAATAATCACATTTAAATTATTAGAATTTTCGATTAAAAAGAAAAGGTAAGTTCTTGAATTGCTTATAGAATGTTTAAACAAATAAAGAACTGTCCTTTTTTTGCTCAAGATATCTATATGATAAATTACTGTTAACTCCTAAGTGCTAATGTTTAAATAAAAAGTATGTTGATCATCTGAATGTAGAAAATAGATTGCTATAATCGAAATCTATAAAAGCTGATCAAATCTGAGTCAAATTATTGTTTTTTTCATTTTAGGAGGTATTATTTTTGTTATATGTTTTGGAATCATTTATTGGATTATTCTCAAAATTCTGAATTTTTATAGAAGAAAATTTCTCCCTCAAAGAGCAACGAGTTTTAAATGCCTCGATGGACACATCGTAAAATCAAAAGGAGAATTAATAATTGACAATCACCTCCATCATCTTGGACTTGAGCATGAATATGAAAATAGAATAAGAATCCAAGATAATTCAGTCAAATATGATTGGTATCTTCCAGAATGTGAAGTTTATATAGAATATTGGGGTTATTTTGGAAAAGAATACATAAAGAGAAAGGAAGAAAAGCTTACACTATATCAGAAAGGAAAGTTGAAGCTAATTTCAATTGAAGATATAATGCTCAAGGATATTTGCTCTAATCTAGAAAACGAATTAGTCAATATTATTAAAGCTGATAAAAATTTTCTTATGAAAAAGCATTGTCCTAGCTGTGGTATGGAATTGGATGATCGATTTTTATAAATTTTTTAATTAGTAACAATATTGAATTGTAATAAAAAATATAACAGTTTCTAATATGTATTTATTTATATGCCTTTTACACCATATCACTTTGGACCTGGCTTATTTATAGGGCTGTTATTTCTTAACTTTATTGATTTCCCCACTTTTCTTATAGCAAGTGTAATCATTGACATTGAACCTTTTTTCGTTTTAATTTTTAATTTAAATTATCCTCTCCATGGTTTTTTCCATAGCTTTTTAGGGGGTACAATAATTGCTCTTATCCTTACAGTGATAATGACTAAAATCAGAGCATATTTCACTCCTCTTATGAGATTTTTTAAAATTGAACAAGAAATCTCTTTTAAAAAAATTTTGTTCGCCTCTCTCCTTGGAATTTATATTCATATTTTACTCGATTCTCCAATATATACCGATATCAGACCTATTTTTCCCCTTGATTTTAATCCCTTCTTTAGATTATACGGATTATCTGGCTTGTTAGTAGAAAGGATTTGTATTTGGTGTTTATTAGCTGGTTTAATTGTCTACATAGTAAGTTTAATAATATTTGCGAGAAGGAATCAAAGAAAAAGTCATAACCCAGAAAAAAGTAGTAATAATCCTTTAGAAAATCTTCCCTCTCAAGTCTAAGTCTTTTTTTTGGCAAGATTATTTATATATGGCTTTCCGAATCTTCTCTGCAGCGTTGCGTGGATTTTCAGCGCGTGTAATTCCTCCCCCTACGATAATGATATCCAAGGGAAAATCTAATAATTTAGGAATATCATTGACTCTTATACCACCGGCTATTGCTAATCGTGGATGTTCTCTTAACCGTGCTATTGATTCTAACTCAAATAAAGGAGCTCGTCGTGATGCTTGACGATCTAAACCACTATGCACGAGAGCATAGTGTAATTTCATATTTTTAAATTTAAGGTCTATAAGGCTGGCTAATGTGATAAGAGGTGATCGAGACACAATAAGATCTGCCATTATTTCTACGTGAAAATCATATGCAGCACGTAAAGCTTCTCTGATTGTAACTTCATAAGCATCTGCAAGAACTGTGACGATGTCAGCATTCGCTTTAGCAGCCATTTTTACTTCAAGATATCCCGCATCTGCAGTCTTTAAATCTGCACATATCAGTTTATCTGGGTGTGCCTCCTTTAGCGCTTTAATAGCACGCATTCCTTCGGATTTAATCAAAGGAGTTCCAACTTCTAAAATATCTATAAATGGAGCCACCTTTTCTGCAATTGTCAATGCGTCTTCTAAAATTTCAAAATCCAAAGCTACTTGCAATCGTGGATTTTGTTTTTTCTTTTTACTTTTCCTTGACATACCCATCACTACTTATAATCTCTATACTCCTCTTTTTAGTTTTTCAAATTAAAAACTTTTCCCAAATTATGGATCAGTGTTTAATCATAGATCTTAGCCCCCTTTGTATTTTACTCAATTCGTTCAAGGTCTTATCTTGTTTTATAAAATCTGTATCAATATTCATTTTTATTATTATCTCTTCAAAGCACTATTGATAATGTAGCCTAAAATTCTTCCTTTTATCGAGAAAAATTCATTGTAAAGCTTAAAAAGTTCTGAATCAAAAGAAGGATTGGCATTTAAGTCAAGTAAGAAAAAATTAGAATCCTCGTCTAGCAACCAATCAAATCTTACATAATCCATGCAATTGGTAATTGTTTTTAAATCACATAGCTTAGTCTCAGTTTTCTTTAATAAACTTGAATTTTTAATATCTGGACTCTTATAGAAATCATCAACAGGAAGTGGGCTATAATTTTTTTGATCGAAATCATAGAAACTTTTTGGAGTCACTTGTATCGTAAACGCTTGAACATCGTTACACACATCATTACCGATAATTAATGTCGTGTATTCCCGTGCATCTTTAATGAATTCTTGAATAAGGATAACCTCTTTTTGTCCTAAAATGTTCTCTATATATTCAATTCTACCAATAACTTCTTTGAATGAATTACATATACTATTTTCATCAAGGAGTAAAGAATCTCCCGAAATACCCATTTTCACAATAACCGGGAATCTTAATGTATTAACTTTTTCTTCTAAAAATGGTAGATCAATCCCCTGATAATACATCACTGTATTTGGATAATTGATTCCCAAATAATC
>CAYNEU010000809.1:0-1755 GCA_964396275.1 uncultured archaeon
AAGCCGGCTATTTTCTCTTAATAACCCCGTGATAAATACTTTTCCTATTAAATTGCTCAGATTACTAGAATCCACCAGCTTGCGTAGCCATAACAGTAATTACATCTTTTTTTGGATGAATTCCTATCTTTGCGAATTTTAGCTGGTCAGGGAGTACTTTCCCTTTAAAAATGAATTGTATGGCTAAAATTGGATTTAATTTATACTCTTGCTGTACTGTTTTTTTAATTTCTGCAATTGAACTATTTGGATCTAGTTCTATCAATTTGATAGCTTGGTCAGGGGGAACCCCTGTTAGCCGAAATCTATACTGAGTAATTGTTAATCACACCCTTTTTATTATTTTTAAATTGATTTGAATTAGATATAAATTATCAATCTAATAAATTAAGGATTTTCGTTTAATATTCCGAACTTCAGTTTAATAAAATACACTTTTAGCTCTTATTCTGCTCTGAACGATTTTTTGAAGATATCTTAAAATCGAAAGGGTTCTGGAGGCGGTCCTGGTCGATCAGGTGGGCCTGGAGGATGTATAGGGCCTGGTTTTGGTAATGGAGGTGATGGAAACCTGCCTATTCTGTTTTCTAAATTTGAAATCCTTTGCTCAATTTTATCTAACCTTTCTTCAATGGTTTTTATCCTATTTAACATATTGGGGGCTTCTATTGTCATTTGCTTATATTTTTTAAATTAATTTTTTATTAATTTTCCAATTTCTAACATTATATTCCTAATTTTTAAAATTTTTCATAATATAATTCTTAATATATACTAAATTTACAAATATTTGTTTTTTCGAATTCTTTTAGTCTAAGTCCATAAAAAAAGTCTAAATTTATATACTTTCTCTTATATATTGTTACTATGGAAACCTGGAATATATCTAAGAAATTAAAGACAGAATTATTGAAGAAATCAGGTAACATCGAAGATAATAGTAGGAGAATATTATTTATTCTTAGAAATTTAGGTCCACAAAGATTTACCAATTTAGTAAAATATTCGAATTTAAGTAGATCAACTGTTTCTAAGTATCTTAATCTTCATACAAAAAATAAAAATATAGAACAAAGGTTAATTACTGATAAAATAACAAATAAACAATACAGAAGTTATGTAATTACAGATAAGGGAATAGAAAAACTAGGAGAAGCTCCCTTAAAGCTAAAAGATGAGATATTTATTGTTAATGAATTAAAAGAAAACGTCAGAAAACTCGAGGATTTAATAGACTTTTATAAGGAAATAAGTGTAGAAGATCCATTCATAATCAATATCGTAAGGATCATTTCCAAAATAGGAGATAATTTTTTTGAATTACATCAAGATAGAGATCTTTATTTATCACTTTTTTACATATTTTATAACTCTATTCTTGGCCAAGGCGCATTTGCAAAAAATTATTGGCATTTTGATGAATCGAGTTCTCAAAAATTCGTAGGTTATAAATTAAATTTAGAACAATTTAGTGAAATATATAATGTTTCAAGAGAGGCAATCGACTATTTAGCTAGGGTTAAATTAATAAAAAATGATTTTGGGTTTTATTTAATTAAACGGGAAAAAAATGATTTCTATTTCCATGAGGAAGATTTATTGGGGACAACAACCCTTAGACTCATCAAAGACAAATTAATAGACGAAATAATTAACCTCCAAGAAGGCATTTACGACATGATTTATGATCTGGATATTATAGCTAAAGAAATAACTATTCAATTAAAGGAGATGGGGTTAATATGGGATGCTATT
>CAYNEU010000810.1:0-2572 GCA_964396275.1 uncultured archaeon
AATTTGAAAAAATGGCAAAGAAAGGATTTGCTCAATCACGAATAAATCAGATATTAATTGAAGAGAGTATATGGGGTTGGAAGGAAATTGAATATGAAGTAGTAAGGGATGCTGAAGACAACTGTTTTATAAATTGTAACATGGAAAATTTTGATCCTGTTGGAATTCATACTGGAGAATCGATTGTGGTTGCCCCAAGTCAAACTTTAACAAATGAAGAATATCAGATGTTGCGCTCAGCTTCTATCCGTGTTATAAGAAATCTTGGAATTATTGGGGAATGCAATATCCAATATGGCTTAGATCCGTTATCAAAAGAATTTAGGGCAATAGAAGTAAATGCACGCCTCTCTCGTTCTTCTGCATTAGCATCAAAAGCTACTGGTTATCCATTAGCATATATTGCAGCAAAATTAGCCATTGGTTATACCTTACCTGAACTTAAGAATAAAATAACTGGCATAACAACAGCATGTTTTGAGCCTGCTCTTGATTATCTCGTATTAAAGATACCAAGATGGGATTTGACTAAATTTCAACGCGTTGATAGAAAAATTGGTTCTCAAATGAAATCTGTAGGCGAAGTAATGTCTATTGGGCGAACCTTTGAGGAAGCTCTTCAAAAAGCCTTGAGAATGTTGGATATTGGAATGAAAGGATTAGTTGTGAATGAAATTGAGTCAATTGAAGATGTTAACGAATTAAAGTTTTCACTAGCTAATCCAACAGATTTAAGAGTTTTTAGGATCGTTGAGGCAATAAACCAAGGAATCTCTATTGATGAGATTTATCAAATATCACATGTCGATAAGTGGTTTCTCTATAAAATAAAAAATATTATTGATATCGAAAAAAATTTAAGAACTTTAGACTTTTTAGAAGCAAGTGATGACGACAAACTTTATTGGTTTGAACGAGCTAAGCGATTTGGCTTCTCTGATGGGCAAATAGCAAAAATAATGGGATTAGATGTAATTAAAATAAGACAAATATTAAAGAGAAAGTATCAAATCCTGCCTTATGTAAAAAGAATTGATACATTAGCTGCAGAATGGCCTGCTATTACAAATTATCTTTATATGACCTATGCTGCATCTGAGCATGATATTGATTTTGAGCAAGAAAATAAACAAAATCTAAAAAAAATTATAGTATTAGGCTCGGGAACATATCGCATTGGAGCCTCTGTTGAATTTGATTGGGGTTCAGTGAATTGTCTCTGGGGATTAAAGAAGTTAGGGGTTGATCAAGCAATTATGATTAATTATAATCCAGAAACGGTCTCAACTGATTATGATACCTCAGATAAACTTTACTTTGAAGAATTATCTGGAGAAAGAGTGCTTGACATAATTGAACTTGAAAAAGCTGATGGTGTAGTTGTATCAGTAGGCGGTCAGATCGCCCAAAATCTTGCTGCTAAATTCTCAAAATATTCGGAATTTTTCAGAAAAGTAAATTTAAATATATTAGGGACACACGGAAGTAGGATTGATATGGCAGAAGACCGTTCAAAGTTTAGTAACCTACTAGATCAATTGAAAATAAAGCAACCCCAATGGAACATGTTGACAAATAAGGAGGAAGCATTTAAATTTGCGAGAGAGGCTGGTTATCCTGTATTAGTGCGCCCATCATATGTTTTAAGTGGTGCGGCTATGAGAGTATCTTATGATGAAAAGACATTAAAAGATACACTTGATTTAGCAGCAGCAGTTTCTAAAGAATTTCCAGTAGTCATCACTAAATTTTTTACAGGAGTAAGAGAAATTGAAGCTGATGGTGTATCTGATGGAACTAATGTTTTTATAGGTGCAGTTGTAGAACATATCGAAAACGCAGGAGTTCATAGTGGTGATGCAACAATGTCAATTCCTCCTCAGACGGTTTCTAAAAATGTAATTAAAATAATTGAGAAAAACACTAGAGAAATTGCATTAGCATTAAAAATTAGAGGTCCTTTTAATGTACAATATCTTGTTAAAGATGAAGAAGTATTTGTAATCGAATGCAATCTTAGGTCTAGTCGAAGCATGCCTTATGTTTCAAAAACTCGAGGTATTAATTTGATGAGACTTGCCGCTGAAGTGTTTATGGGTGCTAAGATTCCTCAAAGAATAATGGAACTACCATATGGAAAATTTGTCTCAATAAAAGCTCCAATGTTTTCATTCATGCGTCTTGATAAAGCTGATCCCGTTTTAGGCGTTGAAATGGCATCAACGGGGGAAGTAGCATGTATTGGAGAAGATTTTTCAGATGCTTTAATAAAATCACTTGAAGCAGCAGAAATGAAAATTCCTATTCATGGAGGCAATGTTTTAATTTCTGTAGGTGGTGAAGAATTAAAACAAAAAGTAGTTCCTTTAGCAAAGAAACTGAAAACTTTAGGATTTACCATTTTTGCCACAGAAGATACTTCAATTGCATTGAAGAATAATGGGATTTATGCCGTTAAACTCTATAAAATCCATGAATGTGGTCTGGAACCAAATATTATGGGATGTCTACAAAATGGAGCGATTGATTTGGTGATAAACATTCCTCTACCAACTACTATAGAGGATAAATT
>CAYNEU010000811.1:0-4099 GCA_964396275.1 uncultured archaeon
CATTGAACATTATTAAAATTGAAAAAACTTGCAACGTCTAAAGGAAATTTCAGAAAAAATTTCGAATAGAAAAATAAAATTAAGAAAATCATTAGACTCAATAATAAGACAATTAAAGGATTTTGGAGCAATTAAAATATATCTTTTTGGATCGTTTGCTAAAGATGAAATCGATGTAAATAGCGATCTTGATTTATTAGTTATTATGCCTTCAAATAAAACAGGAAAAAAGTGGACCAATTTTATTTATGATAATATTAAAAGAGATATGGCTTCAGATATAATTGTGTTTAATAATAATGAATTTAAAAATCAATTATCATCAAATTCATTTTTAAAGAATATTATTAGCTCAGGGAGATTGGTATATGAAAAACCTAAAAAAGAAGAAGCTTTACGATGGTTTACACACGCAAAAGATGAATTCACAGATACAGATGAATTAAGGAAAAGAAAACGTTTTTATCTGGCTTTATTTCATTTCCAACAATCAACTGAAAAAGCACTTAAAGCATATTTGTATTTAGGGGTCAAATCTATTGAAATTTTTTATGCACATTCTATAAATGATCTAATTAATATAGTAATTGAAATTGATCGAGATTTTAAAGAATTGATACCTGTAAAAAAGCTTGATCAATATTACATCCCTACTAGATATCCCAATGGTCTTCCTGGGGGCATTCCTTCAAGATATTATGATGATCCTGAAGAAGCAGAAAATGCTATGCAGCTAGCAAAAAGTATAATTGACTTAGTTGAAAAAAAAATAGAACAAGAATAATTAATTTCATAACAAAATGCTTTTTATTATTCATTTTCAAGCCCTAGCATCTTAATTATTAAGTTTGCCATAGAATAAGGATCTAACGATTTCTGAATAGCTTGATCTATATATTTTCCAATTTCTCTGTCAGAATTGAGTAATTTTTCAACTTTTTCAGTTAATTTGTGTTTTAAAATCTGTAATGTCTCATTTGTAATCCTATTTTTCATATAGTTCGAAATAACTCCTGATTCTTTTAAGAATAATTCATGCTTTTTTATTAATTTAAGGAGCTCATCGAAATTTTCACCCGTTTTGGAATTTACTTTTGTGATTTCTGGTGCCCACAATTCTATTTTAGCATATTTTTTGTGTATTTCATTTGAATCGTATTTATAATTTTTTCTGAATTCTAACATTTGCTGTATTTCCGCAATCTTCTTATCTGCTCCTGGCAAATCCATTTTGTTCACTACAAAAACATCCGTAATTTCCATGATACCCGATTTTATGGCTTGAATATCATCTCCCAATCCGGGTACTAATAAAACGACAACAGTTTGTGCAGATTTAAAGATATCGACTTCAGATTGTCCAACTCCAACCGTCTCAACAATTATAATGTCGCAACCATAAGCATCGAGAATTTTAATTACATCCTCTGTAGCTCGAGCGAGTCCTCCAAGTTGTTCCCTATTTGCCATACTTCTAATAAAAACGTTATTTACAGAAAAGTTTTGTTTCATTCGTATTCTATCTCCTAAAAGAGCGCCACCAGTCAAAGGAGAAGTAGGATCAACACAGATTATACCAATTTTTTTTCCTTGACCGATATAACTTTTAGTTAATGTTGAAATGAAAGTTGATTTGCCCGTTCCTGGAGCCCCTGTAATACCAAGAATATAAGCATTACCAGTATGTTCATAAATAGAATTTACTATTTTTTCGGCGGCATCCATATCATTTTCTGCAAAAGTAATTAAACGTGCTGTTGCTCTAGGGTTTCCTTTTAATAAAAGAGATATAAAATTAGAATAATCCATTGAGTATTATCTTTTCAAATTATTTTTAACAAATTCAACAATAGTTTTCAGATCTGTACCTGGACCATGGAATCCTGCTAAACCATGCTTTTCTAGAAATTCTTTATCTTCATCAGGAATAATCCCTCCTACAGCTACAAGAACATCATCAATACCGTGTTCTTTTAATTTTTCCGTAATTAAAGGACAGAGTGCATTATGTGCCCCCGACAGCATACTTAGCATTACCGCATCAGGGTCTTCTTGGATAACAGTATTCACGACATCATCAGGAGTTTGATGTATTCCTGTATAAATAACCTCCATCCCTGCATCTCTTAAGGCTCTTGCAAGAACTTTTGCTCCTCTATCATGACCATCTAAGCCTGGTTTACAAACAAGTACTTTTATTTTTCTTTCTACTGACATTAGTAATCACATCTTAAAAAATTGAATCTTCATGATAAGTACCAAAAACCTCTGTTAAAGCATTTATAATTTCTCCAATAGAGGTATATTCTCTGACGGCATCAATAATAAATGGCATTAAATTTTCTGTTCCTCTGGCTGCTTCTTTTAGCCTTTCTAGTTTTTCTCGTACTTTATCATTATCTCTTTCTTCTTTTAATTTATTGAGTTTTCTAATTTGTTCACTTGCAACCTCTTCATCAATTTTTAAAAGCGGAACTGAGCATGGTTCTCTTTGCTCAAATTGATTTACAGCTATAATTGTTCTCTCTTTATTTTCAACTTCTTGTTGATATTTATAAGAAGCATTCGCAATTTCTTTTTGAAAGAAATTGGCTTTTATTGCTGGAACTACACCACCAAGATCATCAATCCGTTTAAAATAATTTTCTGCTTCTTCCTCCATCTTATTAGTAAGCCATTCTACATAATAAGAACCTGCCAATGGATCAACTGTATCCGTTACACCAGATTCATGTGCAATAATTTGTTGAGTTCTTAAAGCTATTTTTACTGCATTTTCTGTAGGAAGGCATAAAGCCTCGTCAAATGAATTGGTATGTAAAGATTGTGTTCCTCCTAAAACAGAAGCTAATGCCTGTATTGTAACTCTAGCAATATTGTTTTCTGGTTCTTGAGCCGCCAATGATACTCCCGCAGTTTGAGTATGAAATCGTAATCGCATTGACTCAGGCTTTTTTGCTCCGTATCTATTTTTCATGTGTCTAGCCCATATCCGCCTAGCTGCTCTATATTTACAAATCTCCTCAAAAAAATTATTGTGAGAATTGAAGAAAAAGGATAAACGAGGTGCAAAATCATCAATATCTAAACCTCTCTCGATGGCAGCTTCTACATAAGCAAATCCATCTGCCAATGTAAATGCTAATTCTTGAACTGCGGTTGATCCTGCTTCCCTTATATGATATCCACTAATACTAATTGTATACCATTGAGGTACATGTTTTGTACAATACTCAATTGTATCAACAATGATTCGCATGGAGGGTTCTGGAGGAAAAATCCATGATTTTTGAGCAATATATTCCTTTAAAATATCATTTTGAATAGTTCCTCTTATTTGGTTTGGAGAATGTCCCTGTTTTTCAGCAGTCACAATATATAGTGCTAATAAAATTGAAGCAGGACCGTTTATTGTCATAGATGTACTTATTTTTGAAAGATCTATACCCTTAAACAAAGTATCCATATCTTTTAGGGAGTCTATTGCAACACCTTCTTTTCCAATTTCTCCTAAGGCTCTGGGGTCAGTCGCTTCAATCCCATAAATAGTATGCAAACTAAAAGCAACACTTAACCCAGTATTACCGTGATCTATTAAAAATTTATATCTTTCATTGGTTTGTTCTGCATTACCAAACCCTGCGAATTGACGCATTGTCCACAATTGTCCTCGATACATATTGGGATATGAACCCCTTGTGAAGGGATATTGCCCTGGAAATCCTAAGTCAAGGGCATAATTAAAATCTTTAATATCATTAGGAGTATATAATCTTTTAATTTCGATTTCAGATAAGTTTCTGAAACTTTGTTTTCTTTCTTTTTTTAATGAAATGGAATTCTCCCATTTTTCCATTTCTTGTTTAATTTTATCATGTTCAGTCATAAAAATTCTCTCTCTAAGGATAACTTGGAGATTTAATCTAGTAATCTATAAATGTTAATTCTTCAATTAGATAAGAGTTTGAAATTATTTTAACTTTATTTTATTCTTTTTAATGAAAAATAAGATTGTTAAAAATAGAAATTAAATTTAAAGTTGTAAGTATTAATAACGAGAAATAAGAATGGACACAACAACAAGTCAGAGGCACCCTAA
>CAYNEU010000812.1:0-4582 GCA_964396275.1 uncultured archaeon
GTATTGATTCATACTGGATAAACGATACGACAAACTTTCAGATTGATAACGATGGATTAATAACTCATCTGATCGAAATTCCTATTGGAATTTATTGGTTAAAAATCAGTGTAAATGATACTCTTGGAAATGTAAATTCTACCGTAATTAAAATTACCATTCAAGATACAACGCCACCCGATTGGATTTACATTCCCACAGACCAAGATCTAGAATATGGGGATTCTTTAAATTATGATGTTAGCGCGTGGGACCCTTCTGGAATTGGTACATATTGGGTTAATGATACAACAAATTTCCAAATCAATGGTAACGGATTAATTACCAATTGCTCCCAATTAACTGTAAGAACATATTGGCTCGAGATTAGCGTAAATGATACCTTGGGGCTTATCGCCAGTAGTGTAATAAAAATCACGGTTGAAGATACAACGAGTCCTATCTGGATGGAATTACCCATTAATCAACTAATAGATAGGGGGGATTCGTTCAGCTATGATGTGAATGCATCCGATCTGTCAGGCATCGATCATTATTGGATCAATGATACAACGAATTTTCAAATTGATGCTAATGGAGTAATAACAAACGTGGGAATACTTTCAGTTGGAACTTATTGGATAGAAATAAGAGCATATGATCCTTTTAATAACTACTGCTTGGCAACGTTTGAGGTTATAGTCCAAGATATTATTTCGCCCATATGGGATGAAGTACCAACAAATCAAGAAATCTCCTACGGGTCTCCATTTACGTATGATGTGAATGCATCCGATCTGTCAGGCATCGATCATTATTGGATCAATGATACAACGAATTTTCAAATTGATGTTAATGGAGTAATAACAAACGTGGGAATACTTTCAGTTGGAACTTATTGGATAGAAATAAGAGCATATGATCCTTTTAATAACTACTGTTCAGCCATCATAGAAGTCACGGTATTATCAGAAGGTAGCCCATCTGGTGCATTGGATCCTTTTGTTATTGGAATAATTATTGGAATCATAGGTGTTATAAGTATTATTGTCGTAGGAAGTGTGATTTACTATTTAAAAAAAATTCGACCAAATAAAGTGAAAAAATAGGAGATATCGTAAATCTAATATCTTTTTTTTAATTTTTTAGTGTTGAGATGAATGAGTTAGCTTTAATTTAAAGTGTTTTATTTATTAAATAATTACTTAGTTTTTCTTATTTTTTTTTAATTATTACTTTTTTTTCTATTTATTATAACTGAAAACATAATAAATAAATATTCAAGAAAATAATTTGAAGTAAGGTTTCCTACATTTGATTTGATGAAATAATGCAATTAGATGAGAAAATCAATAAGGCAACCTTTATTAATAGCAATTGAATTAATGAAGGGATACATATAATCACTAAAAAGTTAGATCAAGTAAGTAATTTAATAAAGCATGATAAGTACCAAGAAGCTATCGCATTTTTAAACGAGATCGAGAAAAAAGAAGGCCTACAAAAGTCAGAGCTAGTAACCATACACCGCTATAAAGCGATTTCATCAATGAGATTGGAAAAATATCCAGAGGCATTGAAATATGCTAAAAAAGTCTATTACGCTTTTCGTAAACAAGAACCTACCTCTCAGCTGTTAGACGCGTTAATAACGCTTGGTTATACTTCATGTTGGTTGGGAAATTTTGAAAGTGGATATCAATACCTTGATGAAGCAGAGCAAAAATTAAATAAAATAACTAATATTTCTGAAAAGCAACATGATCTTTTCGAAGCAATGCTATATACTAGTAGAAATTGTGGTTATATGCAAGAAGGAAAGATTGATTTATTGCATAAAACCACTATGAAAGCTTTAAATCTAATTGAGCGCCTTGAAGATAAATTTGTATTAACTCAGATATATTATCAATTAGGAGGGTTTTATACTTTTTATAAAATTGATATACAATTAGCTATTAAGTATTCTCAAAAATGCCAAGTCCTCGCAGAAGAGTTGGGAAATGCGCGTCTTATCGCTCTAAATTTAGTAACATTGGGCTCGATTCATGTGATGACGGGTGATTTAAATAAGGCGTTAATGTATTATGAGGAGGCATTGAAAAAGACGGACATTATCATGATCAAGATGTCTATTTTTAATAATTTTTCAATGATTTATAGCCAAAAGGGAGAGTTAGAGAAGGCTTTAGAATCACTTAATAAAGCTTTGGAATTAGCAAATAAAGTTAAAGCTTCATATATTATAATCAATACTTTAGGAAGCATGATAGAAGTTTTGGTTTTAAAAGGTGAATTTGATTTGGCAAAGTTACATTTAATATCATTGAGGGAAATTGCAGAGAAAGAGCAAAATATACTTGCGAAATTATATGCGAAATTTAGTGAAGGTATTATATTAAAATCAAAAAAGCGTATCCAAGATCGTGCAAAAGCGCAAGTCATTTTTGAAGAGATAATTCAACAAGATGTTATATCTGGAGAATTAACAATGAAAGCTCTTTTAAATTTATGTGATTTATTAGTAGAGGAATTTCAATTAACTTCTGAATTGGAGGTATTGGACGATCTAAATCCATTATTAGAAAAGTTAATTAGTATAGCAGAAAATCTTAATTCATTCTGGATTTTAGCTGAAACATATCTACTACAAGCAAAATTTGATTTATTAAAAGGAGATTTAATACACGCTAGAAAAAAGTTGACTGAAGCTCAAGATATAGCTGAAAAATACAATCTTCGATTATTAGTAAGCAAAATATCATATGAACACGATAAAATTTTGAAAAACTTAAAGATCTGGGAATCGTTTATAGAAAATGATACTCCTTTAGCGCAAAGAATTGAATTGGCTGATCTTGATGAACATATTGAAAATATGCTTTTGAATCGAAAGGTCGATCTCGAGATCTCTGAAGAGGACCCTGTGATTATTTTAATCATAACACAAGGGGGGACACCTATATTTTCTCATTCATTTATCAAAGAAAAAAAGTTTGAGACCCAACTTATCAGCGGATTTCTAACTACTATCGATTATTTTATCAAAGAAACCTTTTCTCAAGGACTCGATCGAGCGGTTTTCGGAAATTACACGCTTTTATTGAAATATCTCCAGCCCTTTTATATTACATATATATTTAGTGGAGATTCTTATTATGCTCATCAAAGAATTAAGTACTTTAGTGAGAATTTGAAAACACAACAAGACATCTGGGGGATTCTTTTAAGCAATTTTGAGAAGGGTAAATCTGTTCATCTTGAAGATATTCCAGTTCTTGAAACTTTGATAAGTGATATATTTATACACAGAAATGTAGAATTAAATAAGCTTGTATAAATTCTATAACTATTTGTTTTTTAATAGCATTAAAAGTTTATATTGATAGTAATATAATTCTAAATTATAGAGTCTCAATCTTTTAGGCTAATACTAAGAATTATGAGTAAAGGAGAATATCACTTCAAGATTTCAGTAGTGGGAGATGGTGCAGTAGGTAAAACTTCTCTTATTAAAAAATATACTAAAGGTAATTTTGAAAAAGATTATATTAAAACTATTGGTGCGCAATTTTCTCGGTTTGAGAAAGTAATCACGAATGATACTGTAAATTTAGACTTCTGGGATATAGCAGGACAAGAGGATTTTGATTTTCTCCAACCACTTTTTTATAAAGAGAGTAAAGCTTCAATTGTAGTACACAGCCTTGAAGAAAATGAATTAGGGAAAAATAGTTTTAAGCATATAAAAAAGTGGGTCCATAACGTAACTAAATATTGTGGAGAAATCCCTATGATGTTATTTGCTAATAAGAATGATTTAGTAGAGGAGAAGGAATTAAATTTACTGGATATAAAGAATACGGCGGATAAGTATAATTTTATCGGATTCTCCTTGACTTCAGCAAAAACAGGCCAAGGTGTAGATGACGCTTTTAACTTAATCATCCAAGAATTATACAATAAATATAAAGATTGAACAACAACCTAAAAATTTCATTTTTTAGAACCATTTTTACTCTAATTCTATCAACAGATTTACGTAAAGTCATAATGGGTATTACTTACAGTTTGACAAATCATATTTGATTTAAAATAATATAAACAAGAATATGAATAGAAAGTCAATGATTTGCGACTTAAAGAAAAAAAAATATTAATTTAGTCTTAGTTCTGGTTTTCGAAGAATCATAACGATGAGCGGGATTATCCATAGAAGAATCGAGAATAATAACATCCATTCCCATAATGCTTCCATCGTATAAAGAAAAGCAAATAGCATACTTGGTGGTCCTATTATTCCATAAATTCCAAATAATTTTGGTATTTTAGTATCATAAAGTACAATAATCCATCCAATAAAGAAAGCTCCTAATGCAAATCCAGTGAAGGAGAAAAAGGAGAATACATCATGATAACTAGCGAAATCTAATAAAGGGTAATTCCGATCTTCGCTAAAAATCCCCACAAAAATATAACCTATGTTTCCCATCAAGCTAAAGAAAAAGGCATTACTCCCTAATCTAAATCTCAGACGTGAAAAATGTAGTTCTCCTAAATTTTTCCTGTTTGGTAACGGGGCAAATAAATTTTCAATGTAAAA
>CAYNEU010000813.1:0-3010 GCA_964396275.1 uncultured archaeon
TTCAAATTCATTAAATGGAGTAACATCTCCATAAAATTCTTTTAAATTATCTCGATATTGATAAATAAATTCGTCCGCAATGAGATGCATATATCTTTGAAGTAAAGAATTCATATTTTCTACTAAAAAGGCAAAAATTACGTTATTTCTTGATATAATTTCTAATTGTTGATTCCCAAAATTTATTTCTTTTAATTTTGCCCCTGTTTCTTCTCCAAGTATAGTATTTGAAAATGTTAACAGAGCTGAAATAAATCCACCAATATGAACTTCATGATCTGCTATATTTGAACGATTTTTTTTAATTTTTGAGATGAAGGGACTCCCGGTGGAATCTATGACTAAAATTGCGATAATCCCGTCAATTTTTGGAATTTCAATTTCGGCTTCGAAGATTTTTGTTATTTCTGAGATTGGTGCGTCTGCGAGAATTTTCTTTTTAATTTTCTTCGATAAAAAATCCAGCTTTGGGAAATTAACTGAACTTTCTTTTTCTTCCATATATATTATTACAGATACATCATTTTTCTTTTTCTTAAAATACAAAATAAAAATTGTAAAATTATCTATAGGTATAATTGAATTTCCTTGCTTTTTAGTAATAATTTCATTTTTATAAAGCGTAATAATGTTTTGTATTAGGGGTACTCCTATCCCTTTTTGGGAAAGAATGTTAAGAATTCCCCCAATTTTAATATTAAGGATATCAACTAAAGCATAACCTAGCATTTGTACTTTTCCCGAGTTATTAATAATATTTTGAGCATTAATCATAGCGATCATATTTACTTAATATGGACTTTTTGTAGATTCAATGTTTATGAATTATAATTATGTTTTTTAATACTATAGAAACCTTAGTGCAAAATAATTTACACCAAAATGTTTTTTTGATGCAAAATATTAGTTTCTTTTTTAATTTGTTAGTATTTTCCAGAATTTTGAACTAAAAAGTTTATATGAACAAAAATATTTAAAACTTTGTTATAAGAAAATTGTTGCCCCAATTTAAAGCACAATTTTTTTTATCATTTAAAAAAATTAAATTATTATTTAAGAACAAGGATTTATACGAATTTTTAAAAAAAAATTTATGATTTTTTAAAATATTCAGATACATCATTCTAAAAGAATTACATAAATATCAGATTTTTGAGTGTTAAACTTCTTTAAAAGATCTATTATTTACATACAAATTAAATATTTGAACGCATTATTGTTAGTATTGACTCCAAAGATATAATATCAAAAAATCAATATCATTAATTATTTTGCCACAAAAATTGATTTAACTTATTCAACTGATTATTTTTGTTGGTAAGTGTCATTTTTTAAAAATAAAAACGAAAGCATTTAAAAATTTGATAGAGTCGCATCTATATTTGGTGAAATTTCTGATTTATGTAAAGAAAGTGAACAAAGCTCTTTGTCTTCAGATATAAATTTTGAAAATTCAGGAAACTAAATTAATAATTGAGCTTATATATCATTATTTAATATCCAAGAATTTTGTATAAAGATATAAAAAGAAATTTGATTTTTTATCTATTTTACAATTGTTTTAAAATGCGCCCGCCGGGAATTGAACCCGGGTCGCGAGGTTGGGAACCTAGCATACTTACCACTATACTACGAGCGCAAATTTTTATAAACGTTCCATTAATGAAATTTTACCACAAAAATATATATAACGAAATCCTTATTATTTTTTTTATTTTATTTTTAATATTAAAGATGGTTTCAGCAATTGTGTAGCATAAATCCTTTAATTCAGAATAAAATTCTAATATACCATATTAATAAGGAACTATGGAGAAAGTTGATCATTTTATCGAAAAATTAAATAATTTTATTCCAGGAAGTCTATTTGGTTTGTTTTCAATTATCTCTGGAATTATAGGAGATATTATTGCACTCTCAATGTTTCCTGAATATGATTTTATGGAGATGGCTGTAAGTGCCTTATGTTTAGGACCTGGAGGTTTGTTTTTTAATTTTGGAAATATGTTTTCAGGTATATTCGCTTTGATTTTTGTAAATTATCTTGGAAGTACATTCACAGAGAATGATAATAATAAAAACCTGATTAAAGGTGCTAATATTACTGCTAATATTGCATGTGTAAGTTTTATAATTTTAGGTGCATTTTGTGGCTCTAATATAGTATTTAGGTATTTGCATGGTACAGCGGCAATAATAAGTTATGTGTTTGGATTTTGCTATATTACTATGTATAATATATTAATGATTAAAGATTCGAAATATTCAGAGTATCTTGGGTATTTTGGCTTTTTTGTTTCTTTTATCTTTGCTCTTTTAATTATACTCTTTTTATTACATCTAATTCCACCACTCTTTTTTATACATTTATCTCTACCCTTGATAGAATGGTTGAGTACAATAGCAGTAATTCTTTGGTATTTAATCATCCCAGTATATATGATTTATAAGAAGATTTAATTTTGATAAAGGAAGCCTCTTTTTCTAACAAAAGATTATACAAATTATAAAAAAAATTTTTATAAAGTAAAACATGTAGGGAAAATAATATGGAGAAAGTAAATGAATTCTTTGACAAACTTTTTAATCTTATACCGGGGTATATTTTTGGATTGATTGGATTTACCGCAGGGTTTCTAGGCAATACTTTAGCATTAATTTTTACACCAGAATACTTAATGTGGAAAAATTCAATAAGCGTTTTAGGGGATTTAACGGGTGGAATATATTTAAGAACAGGATTAATAATCTCCGGGTTGTTTGCTATCCTATTTTATATTTACTTAGGAAAAACTTTAAAAGATGATAATGTTAATGAAATTCTAAGAAAGGGTGCTATTATTGCCGGAATTTTCTCCTCTATTTGTGTCGCACTTACTGGTGCTTTTTCTGGTGTTAACGATTTTATTAAGTTTTTACATGGGAACTTTGCAACACTTAGTTGGTTTGGACATACAGCAGTATTTATACTTTTTAGTTTAGCTATGTTAAAAAATCCTAAGTTCTCTAA
>CAYNEU010000814.1:0-2340 GCA_964396275.1 uncultured archaeon
AGATATATCTTCCACATTAAAACTTATTTTAATTGATGAGAATAATGTAAAGATTTTACCAGCTGAACACTATAAAGGTTTAGGTAATTACGAACTTCATTTGAAATTGAAACAAAAATATGGAAAAAATATTGGAATTTATTCCATTGGCCCTGCTGGTGAGCATCTAATGAGATCAGCAACAGTTGGGGCAAATGATTTGGAGGGATATCCCAGTAGGCATGCTGCGAGAGGAGGTTTAGGCGCTGTGATGGGTTCTAAAAAAATTAAAGCAATAGTGATAATTCCTTCAAGAACATCAAAAGTTAATATGCATAATATAAAAAAATTTAGGGAAATTTCAAATCCTTTCGCGAAAACGTTAGCACAAACTAAAGAAACATTTTCAACTTTTGGTACATCATTAATGATGAAGGCTATGAGTGGATATGGAGGTATCCCAACCAAGAATTTTCGAATGGGCTCTTATGATAAAATTGATAATATTTCAGGAGAAAAACTTCATGAGCTTGTGGTTGCAAGAGGTGGAAAGAAAAGATTAGCGTGTTCTCCTACGTGTGTAATAAAATGTTCAAATTTAGTTGTTGATGAACAAGGGAATCACCTAACATCAAGTCTAGAATATGAAACCATGGCTTTAAATGGCAGTAACTTAATGATTGATGATTTAGATAGTTTAGTTAAAATTGATCATCTTTGTGATGATTTAGGTCTTGATACAATTGAGTTTGGTGGAACTGTAGGAGTCGCGATGGATTGTGGAAAGATAGAGTGGGGAGATGCTAATAAAGTATTTGAAATTTTAGATAATGAAATAAGAAATAATACAGAAGAAGGACAATTATATGGTAATGGTGTCAAAATTATAGGAGAGAAATTTAATGCGAAACGAATTCCTCAAGTAAAAGGACAAGGAATTTCAGCTTATGATAGCAGAGTCTTCAAAGCAATGGGAGTAACATATGCAACTTCCCCTATGGGGGCAGACCATACTTCAGGCGCTGCAATTGCTGGAAGAGTTCCAAGTCAGCATAAAGATTATGGAGAATTAACCAAAAATGAGAATAAACTTGATTTATCTTTTGAATTGCAGATTTATACAGCAATAATGGATTCAATGGGATGTTGCTACTTTATAGGGCCCAGTTATGAAAACATGGAAATCTTAGCAAATGCAATTAATGCTATGTATAATTTAACTCTAACAAGAAAGGATATAATTAATATTGGGATTGATATCATAAGAACTGAACTTCAATTTAATGAAAAAGCAGGAATTACTCAAGAGATGAATGATATTCCAGAATTTTTCAGAAATGAATCTTCAAAACCAATAGGTTTAAAATATACTTTTGAAAAAGCGGAATTAAAAGACTTTTGGAAAAGATTGGATAAATACAAATTTTAGTATCTTTTCTTAAACACTATAAAAAAAGAAATTGAAAAAGAAATCATTTTTATCTATAACGCTTTTGAAACCATATTTAATGCATATCCAACTGAAAAAATTAATATCCAAGGTATAATATCAGGGAAAAGATCCTCGAAGAGCATGGATCTAACTGGTAGGAAGATTATATAATAAGCAATTATAAAACCACCACATATCATAAACATAAGGCTTAAAAATCTTATTGCGCTTTTTATTAATTGTTGGTCAATTTCCAAAATTTTAACACCTCCTTAAATGAGAAAATTGCTGTAGATAATACTAGATTTAAACTTTATAAAAAATATGTAGTCCATTTTTTATAGAGTATTTAAAAATGGAATTATTGATTAAAATTAATCAATAAAAAAGAAAATATAGTTTATAATATATATTAATCAAAAATATAATCATTGATTAGGTGTTTTTATTGAGGATTGGAGCACATATGAGCGTTTCAGGAGGGAAATATATGGCTCTTGAAAGTGGTAAAGCCTTAGGGTGTGAAGCAATTCAAGTTTTCATTCGTAATGTACGTGGTTGGGTTTCTAAACCCTTAGTACAAGAAGAGATCAATGAATTTTTAGAAAAGAGGAAAGAGATCGATAATATCTGGCCTATAATAACCCATAATAGCTATTTAATCAATTTAGCAGGAAAGGAACAAGAAAAATTAGAAAAATCTTATACAGCAATGTTAGATGAGTTAGTAAAAGCAGATCAATTAAATATTGAATTTGCAAATATGCATCCTGGGAATAAAAATGAAAATGAAGATGATGAACTTGCTTTGACTCGTATTGCAGTACAACTGAATAAATTAATTGAGAATATAAAAAGTTCTAAAGTTATTATTCTATTAGAAACAACAGCAGGACAAGGAAACGATCTTGGATATAGATTTGAACATA
>CAYNEU010000815.1:0-9105 GCA_964396275.1 uncultured archaeon
AAATTGGTTTAAACTGGATGATTGGAGTTTAACAGTTTTACCTGATGATTTTGAAAAAAAAATTAAATCTATAAAGCTTGCTGAAGCTCAGTTTAGGGAAAAAAGTGATGAGAAACAAGAAAAAGTGGTGTTGATTGATGAATCATCTTCAAATGCTAAGTTAATGAAATATCTTGATTCATCGATAACTGTTTATGAAGCAAATGTTACTGAAATAGTTCAAAAGGAATCTGAATTTCAAGGAAATATAACTACTTTTTATATGGCTTCACTTGGAAATCTCAAATTAGGACCTAAATTAAAAAAAGAAAGTGATTATAAAGAAGAATATACCGATAACGTTGAAAAATTAAAAGTACGAATTAGTGAAAAATTGCAAAAAGAAAACAGTTTCATAGAAGGAGATAAGATCAGTTTTAGTGGAAAACTTGTAAGAGACAATTTTTGGGGATATACAGTTAAGAATGTAAGGAAAATTACAAAGAAATAAAAAATCAAATAACGCTCATATGTAAACTTTTCTTATAATTAATTCCTTCATTTTAAAATCAGTAAAGTTTTATTAGTATTACTTTATTCTCCTATATATCCTCTATTAATTGGGAATTTTTACTTGCGGGATATTAATAATGGCTAAAACTACTAATAATAAATCTGATATTATGAAAGGAAAAGTCTGTTTGATTACAGGTGCTAATTCAGGGATTGGTAAAGCAACCGCAATAGGCTTAGCGAAATTAGGGGCTACATTGATTTTAGTTTGTCGAGATCAAGTTCGAGCGGAAAAAGCAATAGTAGAGATAAAAGAAAAAACCTATACAGATTCGATTGATCTAATAATTGCTGATTTATCTTCTCAAAAAGATGTCTATAGACTAGTAACGGAATTTAAAGCAAAATATGACAACCTACATGTCCTAATTAATAATGCTGGAGTAAATTTAAGTAAGCATACCTTAACCGAAGATGGAATTGAAACAACATTTGCATTAAATTATTTAGCTCAATTTATGTTAAGTATTTTATTTTTTGATATTCTAAAAAAAAGTGCTCCTGCTCGCATTGTAAACGTAGCATCAAGTGTTCAAGCAAAATCTATTGATTTCGATAACCTAAATGGAGAAAAGCATTATAGTCAATTGAAAGCATATGCGCAATCAAAGCTGGCAGTTGTTTTCTTTACTTACGAATTTGCCAAAAAAATCGTAGGAACAGGGGTTTCAGTAAATTGTCTTCACCCCGGATATGTGAAAACGAATATGGTACGTAATTTTCGACCCTTTGTCAAATACTTTTATCATTTAGTGGGCTTATTTATGAAAAGCCCGAAGCGTGGGGCTAAAACCTCAATATATTTAGCATCATCTCCCGATATAGATGGAGTAAGTGGAAAATATTTCAAAAAAGGAAAAGAAGTCAAGTCTGTTAAAATATCTTATGATGCTACTTTGTCTAAACAATTGTGGGATGTAAGTGTTAAACTAACAACGGTTGATCTTAAAAAAAACTTCTCCCAACTAATCGAAAATAAGACTTAAGGATATGTGCGTTTCAAGGAATTTGTAAGATTGTCTAATTTTTCTGATATTTTGAGTTTGAAAAGATGAGCTTCCTCTAATTTCAAATAGGACTCGGGTAAGGTTCTAATATTGTCTAAATAAAATTTCTGTATATCATCTAATTTCGGTAATTTAGTGGTTAATTTCCCCTTCTTCATAATTGGTAATAATAATGCTTCGGAATTGGGAGGCGCAGGCTCCTCTTCAAGAACGAGTATATCTTCTTTAAATTTATTATCTTTTTCGTAAATTCGGTATACTTGTTTTTTCCCCGGATATGTTACTTTATCTTCACTGATTTTTATTTTTGGAATTTTATTATATTCTATTAATTTATATACTCCTGCGATTGTTGGATCGTCTCGTGAGGTTACTAGTTCAGTTCCAACACCAAACGCATCAATTGGTGCATTATTATCAATAATTTCTTTTATTTTATATTCATTCAAATCTGAACTAGCAACAATTATAACTTTTTCACATCCATTATCATCCAAAATTTTTCGTACTTTTTTCGCATGATCAATTAGATCTCCAGAATCTAGTCTTACTCCAGTTATTTTATTCCCAAATGTACTAGATATTTCAGCTCCTTTTTCTGTATCATATGTATCTATAAGGAGGATAGAGTTTTTGTCATAAATTTTATAATATGAATTAAAACTATCTACCTCATTTTCGAATTTCTGAACAAAACTGTGAGCCATAGTACCGCTAGAATTAATCCCTAATTCAAGATCTGCTATAACATTACTAGTGCCGTTGAATCCCGCAATGTAACTTGCTCTAGCAGCATATACACCTGCGAGGGGACTATGTGATCTTCTTGTACCAAATTCAAGAAGTATTTTATCTGGAGCTAAGTTTTTAATTCGAGATGCTTTTGACGCAACCAGAGTTTGAAAATTAATTACATTAAGTAAATAAGTCTCTGCAATTTGAGCATTAAATATCGGTCCTTGGACTCTCATTATTGGTTCATTGGGAAAGAAAAAATTTCCTTCTCTCATTGCCCATACGTCAATATTAAATTTAAAATTCGGTAAGTATTTATCAAAAAACCGTGTATCAATATTTTTAAAGACTGTCTTATTTCTTAAAAATTCAATTGTTCGTTTTGTAAATCTCGCATTAAGTAGATATTGAATTGCTTGTTCCAAACCTGCAAAAATTAAATAATTACGATTTCTGGGCAATTTTCTAATGAATAACTCAAACGTCGCGATATCATCTTCTTCTTTAATTTTATTTTCGAGGTTATATTGATAATAAGCCGCACCCATTGTCAATTGATAAAAATCAGTAGCTAGAATCATATTTTGATCGTTTACAAAACCAGAGTTCACATTACTCATTTTTTTTCCATCGAATTTACTTATATTTTATTAAGTATTTACTTTACTTTTTATTATTATAAATATTTAGAAATTAGTTATGTTAAAAATAACAAACTCCAAAAAATGCTAATAGAACCTGATAAAGCCTAATTTTTAAGTTTATTTACAAATAATATTCTCAAAAGTAGGAAAGGTAAGATTAACTTTAAAAGTAAAAAAAATTGATCTTTGTATAAATACTTATTTTAATAAAATTGGTTTAGTTATTTTAAAAGAAGAAGTGATTATATGTACCATTTAGACGATGATGAATATTTAAATATACCTTATTATCGCGAAACGCGTAGTGTTTGTCCAGAATGTTTAGAACCAATTGTTGCCGAAGTTTATGAAGAAAATGATGAAATTTGGATGAAGAAAACTTGTGAAGAACATGGAGACTTCAAGGACAAGATAAGCAGTTCCGCTAAGTATTATAAATGGACACATTGGGCCATAAAAGATAAAGATGGAAAGGTTATTTGGCAATTTGATAAAGATGGAGAAGCAAATCCTCCTGATTGCGGTGGTGATGATCCACGAGGTTGTCCTTACAATTGTGGTCTATGCCCAGAGCATCTATCAACTTGCTCCTTAGCATTAATTGATTTGACTAATCGCTGTAATTTTAATTGTAATTTCTGTTATGCAAACGTACAAAAATCTGGTTATTTAATTGAACCATCTTTAGAAGAAATTGACAGAATTATGAAGCATTTCAGAAACAAACCTATCCCCGCGATTGCAATAATGTTTACTGGTGGAGAACCAACAGTTAGAAAAGATTTTCCTGAAATTTGTAAAATGGCAAAAGATAATGGATTCAAAGAGGTTATTGTAGCTACGAATGGTTATGGTTTTCAAAAGAAAAATAGCGGCCTTGAGTGGACTAAAAAAGTAAAAGAGGCAGGATTAGATACACTTTATTTCCAATTTGATGGAATCAATAATATTACGTATGAAAAAACAAGAGGTATTAAGAATCTCATGGCGTACAAACAGAGGGTTATAGATAATTGCCGTACGGCTAGACTTGATTCTATTGTATTAGTTGCTACAATTGCTAAGGGAGTCACTGATATTGAAGTTGGAAATATCATTCAATATGCTATTGATAATGTGGATGTTGTACGTGGTATAACCTTCCAACCTGTATCACTATGCGGGCGTATTGCATTTGAGGAAAGACAGGATTTAAGAATCACCAACGCAGATGTGCTAAAGGTTATAGAGGAACAAACTGCTGGAAAAATAGGGATGGAAAATTCATGGTATCCCTTAAGTACAATTGTGGAATTAGGCAGAGTCATAGCCTATTTGGCGGATGTTGAACCGATAGAATTCACATGTCATCCTGACTGTGGTTTTGCTAGCTATATGGTAGTAGATCCAGATTCGGGAGAAATGATGCCGATTATGGAATATTTCGATCCCTTAAAAGTCATAGATTTTGCTAACCGTTTTTGGGCTAAAATTAAACATAAAGAAAAGAACCAACTCAGACTTTTTGAAGATTTGCTAGGCGATTTTGGTAAAACTTTAGATAAGGGCTTAAATTTTCTTGATAAGACTCAATTACGAGCAAGATTTTTATTAGGAGTACTACAATATATGAAAAAACCAGGAAAACTTATGGAAATGTTTTCAAGACTTTTAATGCGTGGAGATTGGGAGAGTGTAAGCTCTTTTAGTTATGGTGCGTTGCTACTTTCCAGTATGCATTTTCAAGATGCTTATAACATGGATATCGAAAGAACAAAAAGATGTATCGTACATTTTGGAGTTGCAATGCCAGATAAGAGTGTAAAGGAAATAAGCTTTTGTACAATGAATACACTTCATAGACCTATAATTGAGAAACAAATAGCAAAAAAAATAACAGCAAAAATTAAAAATGAGTTTGATACCACCACAGGACAACCTGTAGAAGAAATAGAACAAGAAGTAGCACGTAATGGTGGAATTGCCAAGGAGGAGGATACCTAGATGACTGAAAAATCCGTTGACGATAAAGATAGGATGAAACTCCGTAAATTGACAGAGCTAAAAACCGTTACGAATAAAGATTATGAAGAAGCTATGCTTAAGCGAATAGATGAATTTAAGGAACAAAAGAAAGAAAAGTCTCAGTTCAACGATGTCCTTCAAAACACGTTCTTTAAAGCTTTAAGTACTGCTTTTGATTTAAAAGTCCAAGTTGATAAAGCTATTGGAGAAGATAATTTAAAGAAGCTTCATAAGGCAATTGATG
Source organism: uncultured archaeon (assembly GCA_964396275.1). GTDB lineage: Archaea > Asgardarchaeota > Lokiarchaeia > Sigyniarchaeales > SOKP01 > Loki-b32. The sequence continues at coordinate 5,187 of CAYNEU010000815.1, forward strand.
ATATTCTATTATTAGGGCTCTAATTTCACCTTTTTTTTTAATTTTTATTTTCTAATTAAATCTCTTTGTTTATTCTTTTTTTTTACTTCAAACAATTTTTGTTTTCAGAAATTAAAATTATAAATATCTAAAAGAAAAAGTATAATCAAGCAAATTTTTCTCAAATTTTTAGAGAGACAATTTAAAACAATAAAGTGCTTTAATATGGAAAAAGAAAATTCTGGAAAAGGTTCATATTTTAGATATTTGTTTTTTATTTTGATGTTGACACAGATTCTCGATTCTTATGCTACACTTTTTCCTGGAGCAATTCCATCCGCAATCGCAGGTGATTTTTTAACTGGCTTATCAACTAATAGACAAGACTCTATTATGGCTTTTGCGAATGCTTTAGTTACAATTGGTATGGTTTTTCTCTTTTTTACTCAATATCTATCAGATAAACTTGGAAGAAAGAAGATGCTCGGGATCACAGTAGGGGGAATTGCGGTTGCATCATTAGGAATGTTTTTATCTATAAACTATGTCATGTATATGATTTTTGTATTTTTCTTATATTTTTTTTTCTCATCAGATATATGGTTGATTTATATTAACGAAGAAGTTGAGTCGAACAAGCGTGCATTCTATTCTAATATTGTTATGATGTTTGGCTTAGTGGGAGCTATTACTATGGTGATATTTCGTTTAGTTTTCATAACAGACACGAATCCTTTTTGGCGAGGGATGACGTTATTCCCAATGATTTTCGGGTTGGTATTATGCATAATAATTTTTTTAACATTAAAAGAGCCATCGAAATTTAGGTTATTGAAAGAGAGTGGATCGTTTGAATCGAGATCATTTAAAGAAGATGTCAAATCAATTTTTAAAATAGAGAATCGCAAACCCTATCTGTTTCTTTTACTTATCGTCTTTCTACGTGGAGGTTCATCAATATATCTAAATTTATTTGAAAAATATATTCATAACGTTGGCACTTTAACTCAAGACCAAGTTACAAGTATTTTCTTCCTTACAATTTTTACAGTTTTGATTGCATATGGATTGAATGGATTCCTCGCCGATCGAATTGGAAGAAAACCCTTATTATATCTCTGGTTTTCTTTAGCACCGGTATCAGTAATAATATGGGTAATTGGAGCACAAAATACTGAATATGCTTATGGTATCGTCATGTGTGGATATGCAATGAGTCATATCGCTTACTGGGGTTCTATAGGGATTATTAGACTTATTACAATAGAAACACTTCCAACTGATAGAAGGGGTACTGGTGTAGGATTTAGGAGTTTAGTAGGAGCGGTGGGAGGCACAATAGGATTATTATCTAGCAGTGTTGTTATTTTATCATTGGGATTAGGCCCTACGTTCATTATATTTGTGATGGGCAATTTAGTGGTTATACCCTTAGCTGTTTTATTCCTTAAAGAAACTAAGGGTGTTGAGCTCTCTGAAATTAAATAAGGAATAACTCATTTTTTTTTTATCATTTTTTACTCGAAATTCTTCTTATGTTTGCTTTTTTTTCATAACTTATTTTTAAAATCATAGTTTAGTTATACTATGGTTTATAACTCTCTCACCTTACCAGTTACAATTTTTTATATAGGTAATGGGTTTGTTCACCTTTATTATGCTCTAAAGTTAAAAAAGAAGTATCCAGAGCATAATTTTACAAATTCATTTTTAATATTTTTATTATGGATTGTAGCTGGTGTTGCTTTTCCATTCTTTTTTATAAGAGATACGAGTCAAGTAAGATGGTTTGAAGGTTTAGCTCTTCAAATTATATGTATATATGCACCCTTGTTAGTTTTTTTCATTTTATATTACCAGTATGAATTTGTATTAAAGAAAAAACCTACTTTAAGAGATGACAGAACTATAGAAAAGTTTGTAGATCATTTTACTTTAATGGATATAAAGAATCTCAATAATAGAAAAATTGCTTTAAAAACTGATTTTCATAGAAAAGCATTCCATTTATTACCTGCAGTAGTAATAATATTTTTATGGCTTTTTGCTGTCTACATTTGGGATACAATGTGGCATGTTGATCAATTTTGGGGAATCTCAGGGACAGAATATGGGATATTTTTAATATTGACGGTTGGCTATACAGGAGTTATCATATTTGCTGCTTTAGATTACATTCGTCTATCTCATATTTTTAATAAAAGTAATATTTATCATTTACTTCCTCATTGTATTTCTAATACATTAGGTAAAACTTTAAAGAAAAATGAGATCTATGAATTTACTAGACCAGTAGCCTTAGTTTTATCACTTGTGCCTACCTTGTTCTTTCCTTTTGGAATATTTACTGCTACAGCACTAATAGCCACTTTAGGTGATGGTGCAGCATCAATATTTGGACTCAGATTTGGGAGAATTCATATTCCAAAATCTTCAAATAAAACATTGATAGGTTATGTTTCTGGATTTTTAGCATCCTTCGGAATCAGCATTCTTGTTTTATGGATATTTGAACAGCAATCATTTGCTATTTTTGAAGTTGTTGTTATTGGGTTTGGGGGGGCAATAACATTTCTAATTATTGATATCTTAAATCTTAAAGTAGATGATAACATTCTGAACCCGATTTTCTGTTCATTAGTAATGGGCTTATTATATTATATTTTATGAGATAGATTAAAAATTAAAAGAAAGCATCCATCTTTTTAATACCCTTAATTTCTTCATATGTAATGCCGAGTGCATCTAATACTTGTTCTAAAGCAGAAATAAGAAGTTCCTTATACTTTTTCGTATCAACATCTTGGAGTTTAGCAAGCTCAATTGCCTTTGCTCCGGTCGTCCCCTTACTCTTGATAAATCGTATTGTTTCACCTTTTTGAAATTCCTTTCCCGTGACATCCCTCAATTCTTTCGCGGCTCTAACATGTTGGGGAACAACTTTTGTATAACTCTTCAGATCCTTCTGTAAACCAATGTTTATCGCGTAATCTTCTAAGGTGAAGGTATTTGGTTTTCCTATTTTCTTGAGATTATCTCTTACTATTTCGATAATTTGATCTTTAGCTTTTAAAAATTCATCGTTATTTGTGATATTTTTCAAGATTTCAATCATTTCACTAAAAACCTTTTTGATAAAATCTGGAGTGTTTCTCTTTTTGGCAACTAATCCTTTTATATCTGCAAAATTAGTATCCTTATAAATACCGACATAGTTCTTTTTTCTATCAGAGAGGGCTAAGAATTGATAAGTTTTTTCCTCCTCCAAATCAAGATCGAGTTCTTTTTTACTCCATTCTGATATTTGTTTCATTTGGTCTTTTGTTGGATTTAATAGAAAAACACTGTCTGTATCTCCATATAGGACTTTTACACCTATATCTTCAGCTTTTTTAATCGTTTGTTTAATAGAGTATTGCCCTATTCCCGTAATACTTTCTGCTACAGGTAAACAAAACAAAGGGAAATTTTGGGACCCAAAAACACCATAAGAGGCGTTTAAAAACACTTTTAGTGCTTGCTGAATTGTTTGATAATAGCTTCGCTGTTTTTCTGTTAGATTGATATCACCTGATTTAGGTTTAAAATATTTTACTCTTATATCTCGGAAAAACCCTACAACATATGCAAAAATTCCCATTTTATGAGTACATATATGATAAGGCGTTCCCTTTATAAGATTATCTTCATCATCTTTGTGCGGACATAAGACGGTTTCATATGAAAGATTATATTCTTTGATTATTGATGGATATAGGCTTGAAAAATCCATAACTACGACATCGAAATGAATACCAGGAACAGGAGGAACGACATATGCGCCAGCAAAGGTTTTTCCTTCGATAACCGCTTTAGAATATCCTCCTGTTTTTAATTCAGCTATTTCAGAACGACGAGGAATAAGATACTCTTTTCTTCTATGTTCAAAATAAAAAATATT
>CAYNEU010000816.1:0-4223 GCA_964396275.1 uncultured archaeon
AAATGAGAACTAGACAAACAGATAAAGGTTTAGTATGCTCTCCATGTTGCAATGGCTGTACTTCTGGTGTTAATGCTCAAGGATATATTTCATTAATACGTCAAGGTAAATATCAAGACGCTGTGGACCTAATTAGAGAAAGTAATCCACTTCCCTCCATATGTGGAAGAATTTGTACAAATGAGTGTGAGCATGGTTGTACTTTAATTGGAGATGATCATCCTGTTGCGATTCGTGAATTAAAGAAATTTGTCACTGAATGGGAAATTGAAAGAGCTAAAAACATGCCAAAAAGTAAAGCTAAATTAATTAGGAATGCTAAAAAAGTAGCAATTATTGGATCAGGACCCGCTGGATTAACAGCAGCATATTTTCTAAGAAGAATGGGTTATGCACCTACGATTTTTGAAAAGACCGATCAAACTGGAGGGATGCTAAGATTTGGTGTACCACAATTTAGATTACCTAATTACGTATTAGATTATGATGTAGGTAAGATTATAGATTCTGGCGTTAAAGTTGTACTCAATAAGCCTTTAGGTCCTGAAATGTCTATTGATGATTTAAAAAATGATGGATTTGAAGCGATATTTATTGCCACTGGACAATATAAACCACGTACATTACACTTAGAAGGGGAAGACTTACCAAACGTTCATGTAGCGATTCGTTTCTTGATGGATAGAAAATATCGATATTGGGAAAATAACGAAGAATTTAATGGTAAAACTTTAGGTATAATCGGAGGAGGACCAGTTGCGGTTGATGTTGCTCAAACGGCTCTTAGATTAGGTGCAGAGAAAGTTCATCTCGTAGATATAATGTCAAAAGAACAACTCGAGTTAGTTTTAAGAGATATCCCTGAAAATGAAAAAGAATTTATGGAGTATCATTTCACAACCTCAACATCCAAAATCGCTCAGAATAACGATGTAAAATTAGTTCTTAATTGTTATAAGATTGAATGGGGTAAACCTGATAAAAACGGGAGAAAGCCATTAATTAAAATTGAAGATTCAGATTATGAAATACCTATTGATTCTATCGTAATAGCAGTTGGTCAGGCTGTAGATTTCGAACAAATTGATGCTGCTACGAATAATAAATTGGAAAAAGATCGAAATCGAATCAAAGTAAATGAGGTTACATTTGAAACAAATATATCTGGAGTCTTTGCAGGGGGAGATATTATAAGTAATTCTAAGGCTGTAGCTATTGCTGCAATCGCTCACGGAAAGGAAGCCGCAATCTCTATTGATAGATACTTGAAGGGAGAAAACTTAATAGAAGGAAGATACAAGAGACAGAATTCATTTTTCACTGGACCTAAGAAACCTCCAAAAGATTATTCTCTGAAACCAGAAACTTTAGACGAAGCAACTGAAGAAATTAATTGGAGTTTTGAGGAAATTGATAAAATTTTTAATGAAGATATGGCTTTACAAGAAGCACGAAGATGTTTAAGTTGTAATCATTTTTGTTCTCATTGTCAAGATTTTCCCGCAATATATTCAGATCTAACTGCGGGTGAGGTAGGCTCAAAAGATGGTTATACTACAGTAGTAGTATGGACAGAGCGAGGTAACAAGCTTGTCGAAAGAGCGATAGAAAAAGGATTATTCGAACAAGGAAAAGTTGATGAAGAACAATTGAAATCTGCAATTTATCTGAAATCAAAACGTGAATTAATGAATTTCGAAAAAACATCAAGACAACAGGTACTAAATTATATTTCACTGCAAGGTCCTAGCACCATAACAAATATTGTAAAACAAACAGGGCTAGAACCTAAGAAAGCAAGATATGAAGCACTTCGATTAGTTCAGTTAATGAAATTAGAAATGAAAGCAGATCCTAATATGGAGGAGCCAATATTTTCTATTATATGTAATTAAATGAATATTATAAAGAAAAATTAAATTAAGGAGTATAAAACCATGAAATTTGATCAAGAGCTTAATGTTTGCGGCTTGGTATGTCCTGTTCCAGCCCTAAAAGCAAAAAAAGAACTAATGAAAATGCGACCTGGAACAGTCTTAAAAGTAATTACTGATTACAAGCCAGCATCTGAGAGCGTTCCTAGAGATTTAGCTAAACAAACAAAACATAAGCATTTAGGAACAGAATATCTCGATGGCGAAGAACAGTGGTGGATTTATTTCGAAGCTGTTAAATAAATAAATTAGTTATAATTTTTTACTTTTCTTTTTTTTTTAGAATTCTTTTAATATTGTTAGCCCATTTCTCCATGCCAAATTAACAAAATGACTGTTGCTATTACCAAACCCCCGATACATAAAGGGAAAAACCATCGAATCATTACTTCCCAGTAATTTAAATAAGTCACGTAATTATCGATAACTCCAGAAATTGCAAAAGCAAAAATTAATGCTATTATAAGAGCAACTATACAATAATAACAAAATGTAGGTAAACCCTTCTTTTTTGCTGGTTTCTTTTTTTCTTCAAAAAACATATTTTTTCACTTCTTTAAAGATATATCCTTAAGAAAAGCATAGTTGAACTTTATATATATAGATCACCCCGCTAGTGAGTTTATTCCACGTGATCCAGCAAAAACAAAACATAGAAATTTAAGTACAGACTTCATAGAAGACGATGAACAATGATATATTTATTTTGAAGCTGCAAAGTAAATATTTTAGATGCAAAATCTAACTTCCTTTTTTATTTCTTTTTTTTAACCTAAATAATCTAAATTTTAGGAGATCATAATTTTTTAGGTATCTAAAAAAAATCCAAGAATCCATTTGGAGTTCTAGAGTGTGAACTATTAATAAACTACATCATCATTATTACTTAGCAAAAAACTAAAAAAAGGATATAAAAAATCATGCAAGATGTAGAAAATATATATCAGAAGGCTTTTTACAAATCAAAGAGTCTCAATGGGTTATTCATTCATGATATTTCAAATTTATTCCAGATAATCAGTAATTCTATAGAGCTCTGTGAATCACTAATAAAAGAAAAAGTAAAAATAGAAGAAATTTTGGAGTTTTTCAATATGATTGCAGAACAATTAGACAGAGGTAAGAGTTTAATTAGAAATATTAGAGATCTTTCAGAATTGGAAGAATATGAGATACCCTTAGTACCTGTGGAAGTGTTTTCTATGGTAAGGAGTGTGATTAATTTTACATGTATTAGTTTTCCTAAAAAGGATATTGATATTAACGTTATCTCTCACTATGGTAACCTATACGTCATGGCAAATGAGCTATTGAGTGAAGTATTTGAAAATATAATTACAAATTCTATTAACTATAATAACAATGAAGTGGTTCAAATTGAAATAATAATATCTGTCATTGATGATCATTATAAAAATTATGTAAAGATCGAGTTCAAGGATAATGGTATAGGTATCGATGATGCTAGAAAGGAGAAAATCTTCCAAGATACTCGATTCAAAAGCAGGAATTCTAAAGGTTTGGGAATAGGGCTATCATTAGTTAAGAAATTAATAGAATTATACCGTGGAGACATTTGGGTTGAAAATCGTATAAAGGGTGATTTAACGAAAGGTAGCAATTTCATAATCTTAATTCCGTTATTTAAAAAAAAAGTGATGTGTGATGACAAGTAGTTATAAAATAATGAAATCAAGTAAATTGAAGAAGGATATAAAATGGTATACTTATGTGGATACTTCTCTTGATTCCAAATTAAAAGATTTTATGGATGAATATAAGTTAACTAACCAAGCGAATATTATAAGAAATTGCGTTGATTATTGTATTGATTATTTTAAAGATATGTTTCAAAAGAAATCTTATAGAGATCATCAAAGTTATGATGAAATCGAACTTGATAATTTAATAAGAAAGGCAATTAAAGAATACGAAATTGGTAATGGGTTTCACGAAGAATGAAAGGAAAAACTTTCGCCTCTTAAATTATCACTCTTAATGTTGAATAATTACATCGATGAGAAAGAAAAACTCCAAGAGGGCATTCAGAATACATTAAGCGCACTAGAAAAGTTAGAAATTTCTGTGAAGCGACATTTTGAAGAGCCAAATATAATAAGATTTGTTAAAAAAATTGATCTTTTATATATTGAAGACAATGAATTAGAACGTAAAACCATTGATCATTTTTTTAAAATAAACAGTTTAGATATTAAATCACTGGAGACTTCTGACGAAGCTTTATACGTTCTTAAGACCTTAACTCCAAGAGCAATTTTACTTGATATT
>CAYNEU010000817.1:0-8368 GCA_964396275.1 uncultured archaeon
GTATTTTAATAGGTTCTTAATATTTGTAATAAATTTGCTATAAAGGAAAGTTTTATTATTTTTTTTTAATTCCATAACTTAACATTCAATATTAAAATATTAATTTAAAAAAAGTTTAGAGGGATATATAAATGGAAATGAAAGAAGTCTGGTTAATAGATTATGCTAGAACTGCATTCTCTCGTTCAAGACCAAAACAACCAGAAAGAGATGTTTTTGGTGAGATTCGTGGTGATGAACTTTTAGCTAAACTGCTTATGAAATTTTTTGATGACAAACTTGCTGATAAAGGAATAAAAAAGGAAGAGATTGATGAGTTCACTGTAGGTACTGCAATGGGTGTGTATGAGGCCTGGACATATGGAGGAAGATTACCATTATTTCTAGCAAACTTCCCTGATTTTGTTCCTGCTCTATTCGTTGATCGTCAATGTGGTTCTGCAGGATCTGGAATGCATGTGGGTATCATGGAAATAATGACAGGTCATAGTAAAATCTGTTTGGCAGGAGGAGTAGAACACATGACCAGAATCCCCATGCAGAATGATTGGGTCCGACCAAACCTTGCAATGATTAACAAGAAAAGTGAATGGTATAGGCCCCAATATGACTTGATGACTACAATTAATATGATTCAAACTGCACAAAAACTCTATGAGCAAGAAATACCTGCTTTCACAAAAGAAGATCTAGATAAATTTGGAGTAAGAGCCCATAATCTAACTGTTGAAAATCAAGAAAAGGGCTGGTTTAAGGGTGAAATCATCCCAATTGAGGGTCATGCTGAAGGGAATGTTGAAGAACCACTAATGGTAGATAAAGATATGGCCGCAAGAAAATCTACCTTAGATAGAGTTGCACAATTACCTAGATTATCAAAACCCTTTTATTTGGAAAAGAATGGTGGTAGACAAGGATACATTGATCGCGAAGGGACAAAAGATGGTGTAATTACTCCTGGAAATTCTTCACCCCTAAATGCTGGAGCTACTACATGCTTAATGATGGAAGCTGAAGAAGCGAAAAAGAGAGGTCTAGAACCGTTAGCTAAAATTGTTTCGATTGGATGGGCTGCTGTAGATCCATCAGTTATGGGACGAGGTCCAGTTCCAGCAACACAAAAGGCATTAGACTACGCAGGGTTAACAGTAGAAGATATCGATTATTGGGAGATTAATGAAGCTTTTACAATTGTAACTCTTAACTGTATGAAAGCGTTTAACATTCCTGAAGAAAAAGTTAATGTCATGGGAGGTTCTACCGCAATTGGGCATCCATTAGGTGCAACAATGATAAGATTACCGGGAACTCTTGCTCGTATCTTAAAAGACAAAAAGGCTAAGTATGGTATTGCAAATGCGTGTTGCGGTGGCGGACAAGGTGTTGCCACTATATTAGAAAATCCGGATGCTTAAAAATATTTTAAAAAAATCTAACATAACTTTATTTACTTTTTTTTTACTTTGGATCATCTCATTTTACTATTTTAAAATGTTTCAATTACTAAAATTAAAATTCTTTAGATTTATGGATATTCTGCGAAATGTTTAAATATTAACTAATAACAAATTAACTTACAAAGAAATTAAATTGAAGTGAAATTAAAATGACAGTTTATAAGAGCATTATGTTGGTAGGGACATCGGACAAGAATTGGGCAGATGCGGTTAAGAATTGTTACGATGAGGCTAAGAAATCCTTACGGGGTATTCGGAACATGCAAATTATTGAGTCTGATGTAAAAGTTAAAGAAGACATCGATAAACTCATTTACCGTGTCAGAGTTCAAGTAAATTTCCAACTAGAAAGATAGAATTTCCAAATATTTCTTATTTTTTTCTTTTTATCTTTATATCTTTATCTAGTAATATTTAAACTATTTTTTTGTTAGATATACCAGAATTTTATAAATCCTATTGTCAAATTTTAAATATCACGAGTTCTATTTAGATTTTAATAAATTAAAGAGAGGGTAATTATGTTTCAATCAAACCTTATTGGAGATTTATTTTCTGATCCACGCGTGGTCCAATATATAATTGGGGGTATAATTTTAATAATAGTCTTTATACTTTGTTATGCTTTACATAGAAAATTAACAAATTAAAATTAAATAAAATTTTATATAATTTCAATTGATTTTCATTCTTTTTATCTGATCTAGCTTTTTTCTTATTTGAGATTGAGCCGCTAGCGCATATGAGAAATTAGGATCAATTTCTAAGGCTTTTTCATAATAAACTAAAGCTTCCTCATACTTCTCCGTCGCTTCATAAACTAAACCTAAATTATATAAACAATACTTATAATCTGGTTTAATTCTTAATGCGGTTTCGAAAGAATTTTTAGCATTTTCTATTTGATTCAGATTGAAATAAGCAATACCTAGATTATAATGAGCTCTATAACTTTTTGGACTCAGTTCAGTTATCCTCTTAAACGATTCTCTAGCTTTATCAAATTCTAGAATGTAGGAATCATTAAGATACCCTCCATAATCAAATAAAGTTTCAATTAAAATATTTTTAACTTCTTCAGAATTAGGATTGATTTTATATAGTTCATCTAAGATTTCTAAAGCTTCTTCATAAATCTCTTGATTTTTTAAAATTATAGCATTTTCAATAAGATCTTTAGTTTTATTACGTTTTTCCATAGGAATATTCACTGTATTTGTAATTAATTAGAAGAATTTAATCTCTATTCTATATCTCATTTTCATACCAGATATATTTTGATTTCTTTATTCCTAATTTTAAAAATAAGCTTCTTAAAGCCCCATCTTCGTCTGGACAAATAAAATGAACTTTATCCATTTTCAAGGATCTCTTAATATATAATTGAAGCTCTCGAACTACTTTTTCTTCGATTCCTCTTTTGAATGAGTCTTCTTTTCTTGTTAAGACTTGATGGATTAAAACTCTATCGTTACCTAAATAATCTCGAAATAATGTATAGGTTCCAAAACCTATGATTTTTCCATCTTCTTTTGCTACAACCATCGAGTTTCTATATTGAAGATCAAGACTCCTCCGATTCAACTCTTCCTCAAACTTATTCCAATGTGAGAAGAAATAAGACTTGTTTTCAATAAAATCTTTAAAAATTTCCTTCAATACCTCTTTATCCACTCTTGGGTCATATCTATCAATTATAATCAAATTTTTCACCGTAGGAAATATTGTTATTATTAATATCTATTCTTTAATAAAAATTATTTTTTAAAACTTAGAATTATTCTCAATGATATATTATGAATCAAAAAAATGATGAAAAAATCATCTCGATTCCTTTAAAAAAATTGAGAAAGAATATAATAGTTCCACAACCATCAAAATTAGGAGATGCGGGTGCTGATGCTCGAATCATGGGTTTTAAACAAATATTTCATGAAAACAATAAAAAAGAATTAATTGAAGTCAACTTAGATACATATACATTAAAACCTTTAGAGAGAATTGGGTGTCCCTTAGGATTTTCAACAACCATACCGGAAGGATATTATTTTAAAGTAGTTCCTCGAAGTGGATTAGCGTTATGGGAGGGTGTGTCTATTATGAATTCTCCAGGCACAATTGATGCGGGATACCGAAATGAGTGGATGGCAATAGTAGTTAACCTATCCAATAAAGAGGTTACATTGAAAAAAGGAGAGAGAATTTGTCAAATTATTTTATCCAAAATGTACAATTATAAATTCCTTGAAGTAGATGAATTACCCGAATCTGAACGAGGTCTCGGGGGTTTTGGTTCTACAGGTAGGGAGTAATTCGAATTAAATATGAATATTATATAAATAAAAGATAAATTATGTCAGAGCTGACAGAAGAAGAGACGTTCATAATCGATAAACTTAAAGAAAAAGGCGGCAAGTTGAATTATAAGGAATTACAAATTCTCTGCGAGGATGAATTTGAAGGAGTAAGATTAATTTTAAAAAAACTAAAAGAAAAAGGAATAGTTACATATGAAGGAATGATTCCTGGATTTTCTGCTGTAATTGAATTAATTAGAGATATTTAAAAATTGAAATCCTCTAATCATAAACCTCAAATTATTTTTTTAATTTTCTTCTTCAAACGTTTGATTTTTAGATTATTATGACAGAAGTTAAAAACAATAGTCTTCATAATCATTTTCTACATCGCTTTTTGAATCCAGAGAGTATTGCGGTTTTTGGGGCTTCAAATTCTTTTTTAGATAATATGGGTGCTATGATGCTTCGTAATATTATCTTTGGAGGATTTCCGAAAGATAAGATATATCCAATACATCCTAGATTAGAGAATATACAAGGATTAAAGGTATATAAATCAATATTAGATCTTCCAGAGGTACCAGATTTAGGTTTTATTATTTTAAAACCTAATAGTGTTCTAAAGGTATTTGAAGAATGTGGAGAAAAAGGAGTTAAACACGTTATAATTGTTTCTGGTGGATTTCGAGAATTCGGAACTGAGGGGAAAAATCTCTCTCAAAAAATACGTGAACTTGCGAGAAAATACAATATTAGATATATCGGACCAAATTGCTTAGGTGTTTATAACGCTTTTTATAACTATCCTAAACTCCAAGATTCATGTCTGAATACTATGTGGATTTATGAAACACCCGAGCGTGGAAACATTTCCATCATTGCTCATTCCGGTACAGTTGCCTCCCACGTATTTTGGTTCTGTAATTATATTGGAGTCAAGATAGGAAAATCCCTCTCTATTGGGAATGAAGAAGACATAGACTTGGTTGACTTCTTAGAATATTTGAAGGATGATCCTGAGACAGATGTGATTGGACTATATATTGAAGAAATTAAGAGAGGTAAAGAGTTTATAGCCTTAGCAAAGGAAATAGCACCCAAAAAACCAATTGTGGCAATTTATGCTGGGGGAACCCAAGCAGCATCTCGTTCAATCATGGGACATACAGGGGCTATTGCTGGAGATGATAAAATCTTTGAAAGTGTGTTTAAAGAAACAGGGATAATTTCCACCAATTCAATTAAAGACTTTTTTTATTATCTAAGAGCATTTTCTAATAATATAATACTAAAAGGAAATCGAATTGGGATCATAACTGATTCCGGAGGATGCGGTGCGATGATGGCAAAAGTTGCTGAGAAATTGGGTTTGATATTACCTGAATTTTCAGATGATTTAAAAGGTAAACTAAAGCAATATGTTCCGCCTGTAGCCAATATCGATAATCCTCTAGATCTAACTTTTCAATTTAATCAATACAATCTCTATATAAAAATTCCAAAAGCTATGATAAATTCTGGTGAAGTTGATGGAATAATCATCTATGCTGCTTTTGGGTTTGAAGAAGTACTTGACATAATTAAAGCATCAGGGGGTAAAAGTTACGATGAATTTGAAATATCTAACAATGCAATGAAGGGTATTTATTTAAAGCCTATTCAAAGGTTGGTAAAGAAAAAAGAAGTTCCTGTGTTTTATATTGGTCCACAAGGGTACTCCAATCCATGGGTTAGAGAATTTCTCAATTCAAATATTCCTATTTTTGATTTATGGGATATGCCAGTGAAATGTTTCTCAGTATTAGCAAAGTATTCTGATTATCGAAAAAAAATTAAGACTAAATTTGAAAGTTGAATTTATTCGAGATAATAAAATTTCATAAATTTCATAATCATAAATCTTATGTAATTTTTTTAATTTTCATTAGTAATATTTTGGATAAGAATAAATTATGAGTGAAAATAATTCAGAATCCATTAAAAATAGTTTTATAGAAGAAATTCTAAACCCTAAGAGTATCTGTGTTTTTGGTGCAAATAATAATCCATTAACTACAATGGGTTCTATGCAACTTCGGAATATCATAGCTGGAGGTGGCTTTAATGGTTCTATTTATCCAATACATCCTCGTTTAGAAAATGTTCAGGGTTTAAAAGCATATAAGTCCATATTTGATGTTCCTATTGTTCCAGATCTAGCTTTTATAATACTTCCCACGAAAGTTGTTCCTAAAGTTATGGAAGAATGTGGTCAAAAAAGTATTAAACGTTTAATCATTACTACAGCTGGTTTTAGAGAGACTGGAGATGAGGGTAAGAAATTATCTAAAGAGATTGATGCTATAGCGAATAAATATAATATGAGATTTATTGGACCTAATTGTTTAGGAGTCTATAATGGTTGGTACGGATTTCCTGAAAAAGAAAATGCATATTTTAATACTGGTTGGCCATATCTTCCCCCGGATAGAGGTAAAATTTCTATTGTTAGCCAATCTGGGACAATAGCGGCTCAAATATTTTGGCATGCGAAAAATATGGGTGTCAAAATTGGGAAATCGATTTCCGTAGGAAATGAGAGAAATATTGATGTTGTTGATTTAATGGAATATTTCTTAAATGATCCTCAAACTGATGCGATCGGTTTGTATATAGAAGAAATTAAAAGAGGAAAAAAATTTATAAACCTTGCTAAGCAAATTACGCCAAAAAAGCCCATTGTTGCTATATATGGAGGAGGAACCCAAGCATCAGATCGTTCGATTAACTCGCACACTGGGTCAATTGCAGGAAATACTAAAATCTTTGAGGCTGTGTTTAAAGAAACAGGTATTTTCTCCACCAATTCGATCATGGATTTCCTTTATTACCTCAGAACATTGTCCCAAGCTCAACTATATAATATTTTTCCAAAAGGAAAAAAAGTGGGAATAATCACAGATTCTGGAGGTCCAGGGTCTATGATGGCTAAAACAGCCGAATTGTATGGATTGAGCGTACCAGAATTTTCAGAAGAATTACAGGATAAAATAAAGGAATCATTGCCTCATACTGCTGCAGTCCGTAACCCTATAGATGTCACTTTTCATGCAAATTTCATGAATATGTTTTTCTATTATCCAAAATTATTAATGAATTCAGATGAAGTCGACATGATTATTGTCTATGGTGTATTTGATTTCGATGAGGTCATAGATACTATAGAGGAATCGGGACTAATTATTGACGAGAAAATGAAAAGTATGTCAAATCTCATCGATACTGCTGTATTTAAACCCATTAAACGTTTAATGAAAAAATTATCAATTCCAGTATTTTATGTTGGGCCCTTTCCTTATAAATATCCTTGGTATCAAAAATTTATTTCTAAAGATATCCCGATTTTTGAATTTTTTGATTATCCTACTAAGTGCCTTAGTATTTTAAGTCGATATTCTGAATATCGTAAAAATTTAAATCCTAAATCTAGAAATTGAAAATTTAATATGTAAAAATTCTATTTATATCACTAATTATTTAAATGTTTTTTATCTATAATTATTAGAATTACTGTAAAAAGTAATGTTAAGAATTAAGTGAATTTAATTACAATATAACGGGTTTCTATTTGCCAATCGTATTTTTTGATCCTCCTTCAGCGATTTTAGCTTCGGGATCTAAATTTGGTGTTGAATTAGGTGGCAGTAAAAGCATTTTGAGTTTTGACGCTTACCATAACTTATATTCTGAGAGTGTTATTTTCAGCGAATTCAGTTGGGGTGCATTTTATCAAGAAGAAGGATTAGAAGATCAAATAGATACTTTTGAAACTAAAGAATATGATTCTATTCGCGAAGATCCAGAAGCATTAATTGAAACTATTGTAGAAACGGTTTATAATATTATTAACAATAAAAAATTATTTTATGGAATTGCTGATTTTGAAGTAGACGCATTTCTTAATCAAAATACTATGATACCTGGTCTTAAATTAGATTATGAGATTATAAATAAACTATTAGAAGCTCATAAAAAAACTCGAGATAAAGATTTATTTCCTCAAATTCTTTTTGATTCAAAAAATGTAAGAAAAATTTATATTGAAATTCAAGGAACTAAAAAGCACAAACTCCATATTATTGGAAATAAGTTGGAGGATTTAGCTGATACTTTGAGAATGGCTAAAGGATTTGCTACTGGAATTGTCTGTTCATCTCGGGGTTGGGCAAATCTTTACATTTTGAGTGATAACATTGTATATAGAGAAGATGAAATTCCAGAACTCTACATTGACGAAGAAAACTTAGCCATTATTGAGATGGGAATTCAAAGAGAACTTTTATTTCCAATAAGTTGGTTTAGAATTGATTTAGGGATCAGATCTTTAGAGACTTTAGAACTATGGGATAAAATTCAAAATGATCCTAGATTGATCAAAGCTTTAGAGCGTTATGATAAATATATAGAAAGTTTAATATATACAAAATATCGAGACATGGCATCTGTACAAAAAATAGGTTCTAAATCTGGAGATGATTTCTATCATATGAAAAGAAAAGAAAGAAGGCAAGCACTTAGAGATATGGCGGAAGCTATAAGAAAACTAACACAACCAAGACGACCTATGCCAAT
>CAYNEU010000818.1:0-4798 GCA_964396275.1 uncultured archaeon
ATAGAAATTTACTTGTATTAAAGAATGGGGGGCACTCGCATAAGAAAAATGAGTGCATCTTGGTTGGAGCAAGCCTCAATTTTTTTAAATCATAGCTATTTAAACATATTTCTTTTTCATAGGTTTTAATTGCTAAAGCAAAATAATCATTTCTTTAATAGTTTCGAGGGCTAATTCTACACTTAAATTAAGTAGATTAAGTTTTTTTTCAAAATAATTAGGATCTGATTTTGATTTTTTAATTTCTTCAGAAAGATTGAAGAAAAGTTTCTGGGACTCTAATTCCATTGAATATACTCTGGTACGAGATGTTGCATCACTCATGCTTACAAAGCATCCATGATTTATGTCACTATGATCAAATGCAGGAAAATAAGTTTCCCATAATTTTTCTTTTAATTTATTATAAACTCCATTAGCTAATTTTAAGCAATAATCTCTACTTTTATCGCTATAGCAAAAATAAAATGGTAATTTTCCCTTTCCTTGATTTCTCAACATATAGTCATTGAGTTTTTCAAAAACCGTTTCAAATTGTTTATGAGTTAAATTTAAATGTGTATGATCAGCCGAAGGATTACATTTGAAAAATAAAGGTTTTCGATAATGAGGGATACCATATAATTTTAAAATATTTAACACTATCCCTTCTTTAAGCCAATGATCAAATTTATAAAATGGATTTAAATTTGTACTTAACTCAATAGGAAATCTTTCCAATAAAGAAGTTTCATGAAAATCTAATATATATATCGAGGTTTTCTCGTTCTCCCAATACTTTTGAAGTAATTTTTTCATCAAGAAAATTTGTTCCGGAACAGGAAATTTATCTAAATCCTTCATCCCATCTTTGTAGTTAGGAGCAAATGCCCTACGCCAAAATCTATTAAGATTTGTACCATTTTTTAAGTAATATCCAGATTTGTTGTTTTTATTAGGATTTAAGAACCCAAAAGGGTTCATTAACGGTAAGAAATATAGAACCTGATCTTTTCTTATAATTTCATTAATTTTAACTTTCCTTTCTCGTAATAACCTGAAGAATTCTAACATACTGAAAAGACCATTATATTCATTATGTTGTGCTCCAATAAAGACCTTTACATGTTTAATTTCGTCAAAATTTGAATTGTTAGTAATTATTACTACTGGTATTATTCCCTCAGAAATATCATAGGAATTATAAACAGTAAATTCTAAACTATTTACTTTTTCTAGTTCATTCAGGATATTAATGTATAAAGATTTTCGGTTAGAAATATCTATTAATTCGTTTAATGTATCAGGATTCATATTAATCAATAATTTTATTCCAATTTGAAAAATTGATGATTTTATTATAATTTTTAACTATGTTTGTAAATAAAACACAACCTATGCAAAACATATTTACAAAATCCTCTTTTGTTAAATTTAATAGTCTGCAGTTTTTTTCAGAGAACCCTATTCCGCGCTCTACTTCAATATGACCATCATAACCCGACAAATTAACTACAAATTCCTGCTTATTTAATTTCTTTCTGTTTATAAATTCTTCTCGGGCAATTCTAGCTAAACCTCCAATAGGGATTACTTTACCCTCTCTTTGAGCTAAATAGATCCGTAAATCAAATGTATGTTTTCCTCCTCGCCAATCTATTAATGAGAAATCAGCCATCTCTTGAATGGTATATGGAAAAGGATCACGATTTTTCATAAACTTAGTATAAAATTCACTTTTACTTTCTTCAACTAAATTTTTAATATTACCGTGGTCTTCAACTTTAGAAATAGGGATAACTCCCGCGCCACCAGAACCCCCACTAGGTTTAAGAATAAAGGATTTCTTATATACATTTATAAGATCTCTAAGCTTTTTTATTAAATCCTTATCATTATAAGCTTTTGTAAATAAAAGATATCTAAGATTATACTTTTTGAGAATATCTTTACTCAAAAAGCTTGCTAAATATGTTAAAGATTTATCATCTGTAACTTTAAATATAGGATTCACCAGAATTGAATGTATTTTACGGAAATCTTTTTTAATTAATTCTGAGAATTTTTTATTCTTAAAACGTCTTGTAATGCCATCTCCTATTAAAACACTTACCTCTTCCCCCTTATATTTAATCCAATTATTAGAGAATGAAAGAGATGTGGACAACTGCTTATAATCCGCGATTAAAAAAACGATATTTGCTTTAAAATTTTTGTTGTAATTATCTGTGTTAAAGATTTTTACAGAATGTCCATTACCTTTAAGTTTTTTCCTAAAATATTCTATCATTATTACTTTTTCATGAATTAATCCATCATTAACAGTTACTCCAACAAGTACAAACACTTTATCGATATTTCTCTTATTCCTTTTTAATGCTTGATTAATAGCTTCTAAATATCCATCATATAAGAGAGCTTGTTGTTTTTCGGTAATAATTGAAAGTCCTCGGTGAGATCCTCCATTGGTTTCTAAAAGAAAAAATTTTTTCCCTTCAGTTTCATCTGATACCATGAAATCAATACTACCCGCATAAAATGAGTCAGTACAATTCAAAATATTATCCTTGCTTTTTTTCATCTTTTCTAAAGCTCTATTCCTTACTTCATCAGTAAAGCTATCTTCCTGAGAAGTCCTTAAATCGACAAAAGATACTAAATCTAATCCTAAAGATTTTCCTAAATTGATTAATTCTAAGTCTGAATCTGATATTTTTGAGGACATTAATTTTAGAAACTTAGTGAGAAGATCTTCCTCCATAAATTAAAATAATTATATCACAATTTAAAAAAATTAGTCTTCGTATAATTTTAAAAAACTGAAAATAATTAACTAAATATTCATAAAATTAAAATTAGAGATATAAGTACCCTTGATGGTTGCCTTTGGTTGATAATCGTAGACTCCCAAGCAAGATCTTCTTTACTTTGAGTTGTTCTTTGTAGTTAAAGTTTGAAAATAATAAAATATAGTTTTTTTCAATATTTACCGTAAATAGAAGTCCTACTTCTATCAACTCTGATTTTTCAGTCATTAAACCTATTATTACATAATGGTAAGGTAGATTAACTAGATCCTCGATATTTATTTCCTTTTCGATAATTTGAGCTTTTTCTTTATCATATTCTGTTTTGATAAATTTCATATTGTCTAAGGGAATTGATATTTTCCTAAACTCTTCAAATTTTTTAGAAAATTGACTTTGACGTAAAAATCGTCTTTCATCCTTGTCTTTTTCATAGAAGTATTTATTCTCCTCTTTAATTAAATACATTTTTCTATCTTTTCTTGAACTCGAGGATGTCTTTTCGATGATTTCTAATTCTTCAATTGTATCATCATGAAATACTATTAAAACATCTGGATCTAGAGTATTAATAAAAAAATTTTTATAGAGAATCCCTGCTTCGGTTTTTATCCAACCATCTGTATCAATTAATATAAAATCGACGTCTTTATATTTCGCAACATAATCAGAAATTAAAATCTTACAGGAAAGAGAGACAATATATTTATTATCTCCTTTAGGGAAAGTAGCACCAATAAAAATCGTTTTCTCTGAATTAATATTTTCACTTGAAATGATGTAATCATCAATTGTACCAATATTAATTGTTGTGGGAATATATATAATTTGTTGTCCTAAATCAGAATCAAGATATCCCCCTTTTAGTTTTTCTTTAAGGAAATTATTTGCTAGATATTTGATAAACGTTGTCTTCCCACTACTAGTTCCTAAAACCATTATCTTTAAAGGTTTATTAACCTTCTGCTTCATTTCTTTTATTATCAAATCTTTAATTTCAATCCACTTTTGAGAGATCGAATTTTCTTCGATTTCTTTAAGATTATCTTCAAAATTAGTATATATTTCTAATTTTGAAGTATCTATTGCATATAGGGGATAAATTTGAGCACTAGGGATAATTAAAGCATATTTATCTGTAGAATCTGGTGGTGAATTTTTCTTATCTGGAAGAAATATCTTGCCAAACACATCAATTTTTCCTTCTAATAAAGTTATTCTTGCTGGACCTTTTATTAATAAAGTATGACCTTTATTTATATTCTTAATCATAGAATATTCCTCTTTTATTTAAAAGTACTATAAAATCACAATTTCCTTCAATTTCTGTAATAGAATTTCTTGTACATTCATAAAAATAAAGAAATCATGTCCCGACATTTTATTTAGTAAATATATGTCATTCATAATTTTAATTTTTTAAATTTAGTAAAGTCTACTTCTCGATATTTTTAGTAATTTATTTATAAATATATAATTTAAGGACAAATATCTTGAATAAAATTAAAAAGTTCTGAAACGATTTCATTATGATCTGGGCTGTCTAATATTGGATGACCATTGTGTTCTAACCAAATTTTCTTCTTATTTTTCGCACTTATTTTGCTAAAAATAAAATCCATACTATTTTTTTTAATATCAGAATCTAAACGCCCTTGAAATAGTAATGCTGGGCAATTTACTTGGGGTAATAATTTTTTCATCTCTTTCAACATATTTTTTACTTTTATCGCAATATTTACAGGAATCTTATCGTAACCAACCCACTTTCCATCTGTGTCTATTCTGAATTGTTCTGAAGTAACACTGTGATATTTCATAAAAATTTTAAATATTGGAACTAGATTAAAGAGAAATGATTGAATTCCTACTGGTGCGCTAATTGTAAAAATTCCATCAAAATTATGATTTGCTGCTAATATTAAAGTTAAAATACCCCCCATAGAATGGCCTCCTACAATAATCTTATCACATTTATCCTTTATAATCTTGATTTCTTTCTCTAAAGCAGA
>CAYNEU010000819.1:0-2884 GCA_964396275.1 uncultured archaeon
TAGTAAGATTTTAAAGGATGAAGGAGGACAATTTTTTACTCCAAATAATGTAGTAAAATTTATGGTTAAATATTTAAATCCCGATATAGATTCAAGAATTTTAGACCCTGCTTGTGGTCATGGAGGCTTTCTACTTGAAGCAAAAGAAGTTTTATGGCCAAAAATACAATCTGAAGAAAAAAGAATTAATTCAATTACAAATCTTTTTGGCATCGATAAAGACTTGTTCTTAGCAAAAATCAGTAAATTATATTTAGAAATATTAAGCAATGGAAAATCTAATATTTTTTGTGAAGATTCGTTAGATCCAAAACGCTACAGAGATCTAGCAAAGGAAATTTTAAACAATAATACTTTTGACTATATTTTTACAAATCCACCATTTGGGGTTAAAATTCCTATAAATGATAAAACTATTTTAATTGATTATCAGCTAGGACATGTTTGGAAAAATGTAGACGATAGGTGGGAAATACAAAATAAATTGATGAAACAACAAGCCCCTCAAGTATTATTTATCGAAAGGTGTGTTCAATTCCTTAATGATGATGGAAAAATGGGGATAATTTTACCAGAAGGAATATTTGGAAATCCTACAGATCGCTATATTTGGGAATTTTTAACTTTAAACGGTAAAATTTTAGGTATAATTTCATTAGATCCGAATACATTTCAGCCATATACATGTAATAAAACAAGCATTTTATTCTTTCAAAAATCGAATAATATTCCGAGTGATTATATAATTGATTTTGCTATTGTAGAAAATGTGGGTCATGATAAAGATGGAAAAACTTTATATAAACTGAATAAAGATGGGAGCAAAAAATTCGATTCTGAGGGAAATCCATTAATTAACGATGACCTTATAGATTTGCATCTAGTTTTAAAAGAAGCTGAAGAATTTGACTATTTAAAGGAACAAAAAATCTTTAAGATTAAATACAGCCAGATTAAAAATCAAATTTTCATCCCGATTTATTATACTGGTGTGGAAAAAACACTAAAGAGGCTAGCAAGTGATAAGAATTTCACACTTTTAACTATAAAAGATTTAGCAAAACAGAAAATTATTTATACTAATAAGGGTGGTTACCTACCACGAGGAGACGAAATAGGTTCGCATGTATATGGTTTAGGTGATATCCCATTTATTCGAACAAGCGATTTAAACAACTGGGAAATAAATTTAAACTCATATAAAAAAACCAGTGAGGAAGTATACGAACAATATAAAACTAAACAAAATATAGAAGTCGGGGATATACTATTTGTTAAGGATGGGGGTCCCAATTTAATTGGAAAAACAGCTTATATTACAGAATTAGACAGAAAGATAATAATTCAGAGCCATATTTTCCAGTTCAAGATATTAGAAAATGAAGAAATAATTGATTCATACCTGCTTTTATATATATTAAATTTAGATGTTGTTCAAAAACAGATTCAAGCAATAACTTTTGTTCAAGGTACCATTGCTACTATTGGTAATCGCATTATGGAAGTTGTTTTGCCAATACCCACTGATATGGATAAAAGAAGGGAAATTTCAAGCATTGTTAAAAAAATTATCGAGGATAAAACTGAAATTAGAAAAAGGATTAGTAAATTATCATCAGAATTTTAGGAAATCAACCTCTAAATTTATAAATCATAAAAAATAAAAAAAGTTTTTTTTAAGAACTCAGTTAATATTTTTTTCAAGTTGTGCGATTCTGTCCCCTAATGAATCTATTTTTCTTTTAATATCACTAAGGGTTTCATCTAGCATAAGTCGAAATCGTTCATAGATGTCTATAATGCCTTGTCTCCGTTCTTCTTTCCCCATTAAATCAATTTCACGCTTGAAATTCTCAATATAAGCATATAAATCTCCACAAAAGGCATCAAAATTATCTTTATCAAATTCCAGTCCTAATTCACGAGATAAATTTCTTTCTGCTAAATCTGACCAATCGACATCATATCCCTTTATTGGAATAATTGGAATTGAAAATTTATCAGCAAGTTGTAATTCATTTTGACAATCAACTGAATCAAATACTGATTTTTTCGTTGCAATAAAAAGTAGTAATTGGCATTTTTGTACGGTCTCTAACATCCACTCATCGATATTTCCGGCAAGATCTTCCTCGCAAAAATAAACTTCCGAGATTTCTCTTTGTTTTTCTAAAGATTCTACAAGCACTCCTATTCGATAAGGCTCAAAATCTATAACTGCGTGAGAGATAAAAATTCTTATAGTGGCTTTTTTTCTAAGGTAATCTCTGATTAAATCAGGAACTTTCTGTATGATATTCTTTTCTTCATCGCTTAACGGATTATTGCTTAAATTTAATTCAGTTAATTCTTTAAGAGCCCATAAAACAGTGGGAATCTCTGTAAATTGATTATCGTTCAAATTTAATTTAGTTATTTTAGCTAAATTAGTAAAAGAGTCTGGTAGAGATTTAAGGTGATTATTAGATAAATCAAGGAACTCAAGATTAGTCAACTCTCCAAAAGAATTAGGCAAAAATTCGATTGGTGTGTTAATAATCGTCAAGGATCTTAGATTTGTGAATACTCCAAAGTTATCCGGTAAAGATTTAATATTATATTGAAACAAACGCCATTCAACAACATTTCCATCCTCAATCTTCATATTAATAGGATTAACATATTGGTGTTGTTTTTCTTTCTCAGAATTTTCTTTTTCGAGTTCCTTAATTATTTCTATTTTATCTTGTGAAAGATCATGTTGAATCATAAATTCGAATAATCTTGGAGCGGTTATTTTTGAATTTTTTTTATAAAGACTTTTTAGAATGGTAAGATTATTATCATTCCATTCAAGATTAAAATTATTCCTCAGTAAAAATTCTTTTAGTTCATTTAAAGCAGT
>CAYNEU010000820.1:0-1538 GCA_964396275.1 uncultured archaeon
GTTATACTTTTTCTCCTTTATTTTATGAGAAATGTATGCTCTATCGTATATTAAGAGAAATAATCCTATCAAACCTTGTGAAATTCTTTCAAATAAAATCCCTATATCCCAAAAAACAGCAATTTCGGCAATCAATCCAAAAGAAACAAAAGTAAAAATAAATAGTGGAATAAAGGATATTTTATTTAAAAATTGTATAAGATTCTCTAAACTGGATGACTTTTTTTCTGATATTAATTGATAAGGTTTTTTCTTCCTCATATATGGAGTTGGAGCTGGTTTGAATACGACCCCTTCCAAAATAAAGGGAGATCCACATCTTTCACAATAAACTTGAAGATTGCTTTCAATTAAGTGAGAAAGTTCATCAGGAAATGCATATCCACATTCCCTACAAACATAAACCTTTGACATATACTTTTACGACACCTTTATAATTATATTCTTGATTGTTTACTTTAATTTTTTTTGTATAAAATGATATTGAAACTATTTAATGAGAGACAGTTAGAGTCCTAAGGGCGTTATTTAGAGTAAGAAGTTTCCCACAATTCTCGCAAAAAGTTATTCCATTCTTTTCAAAATGTATTTTCATTTTTTCAGAGATCTTTCTCCCACATTCACTACAATATTCTAAAATGTAAATATTACTGTTAATCATATTATTCTGAATATTTAGATTTTCAACTTTGAGTTTGGAGGATTTTCCCTTACCCGAAACTAGGAAATAGAACCCTTCAAATAATTTATAAAACCCATAACCGATATATTTAAGAAGATAGTATATGCCTTTAAAAATATAATACACTAAATATGCTATTCCTTTAATGGTATAATATACAAGAGTTATAGCTAATATAAGAAGTGTAATTAATCCAATTAAAGTCAATACTTGTCCATATATAGGCTGTTCAACGAACCAATCAACAAATACATTATACCAGAAACCAATAGTATCAAATAAATTCTCCCAATCCAATTTTAATTCACCAATTTTATTTATTTTTTACTATTAATGAGAAGGTTAAAATTGATTTTAAAAAAAATGGAGTCCAATTTTTAAAATATTGGAGAATGAAATCTTAAAAAATTATTTTTTTCCAATCTAAAGCTTGAACTGTTTTTTGAAGTGAATGATCATCATCTACTATATTATACACTAGATTTTTAAATAATTTTTCAGCGCGAACTTTAGATAGGTTAAGTGAAACGATTTTATCTTGATAACCATGGAAAACTATAACTGGGACATCTACTGGAGAGTATTTTTTAGGATCTAGTTCCTGGGTTGACAAATAAGGTGCGAGTAGAATTAATTTAGATACTTTTTCAGGATTATTTAGAGTGAATAAAGTAGCCATCAAAGCTCCAAAACTGCTCCCAATGATAATCCAAGTGTCCTTATCCTTTAACATTATATATAATTGTTTCATGCGTTTCTCTAATAATTCTTTAGTTGAAATCTTTGGAGAAAATGGTATAAAACTCGGAGTTAAACAACCAGGTAATGCTTTCCTTAATAATTGTCCTTTAAATCC